>NZ_SOGP01000024.1:0-31650 GCF_004403435.1 Cryobacterium sp. TMT1-66-1 | reverse complement strand
AAAAGGACCACGCCTGATGCGTGGCCCCCTCACAGCAGAGCAGTTCACCCCGGCCAGCGCTACCGTGTACCCGGAATCGCGCTACCAAGTCGCCGGACTGGCGCTACCCACAAGCCCTACTCGCCAAGTACCAAGCACTTCCTCACCGGGAGTCTTCTGCGAGACGGTCCCGGCCGAGAACAGTCTGTTCAACTGCGGTAATCCGGGTGATGCAGGGATGATAGTCCAACTAGGTGATGGTGCTCAGCTATGTCAGCATCGGTTCAAGCGCATCTGAGTATTTGATGCCTTGAGAGCCACCCGATCGTGCGGTCCAGAGCCACCGTTCGTGCGGAAGGGAGCCAGGGGTGGTGTGACTGGGAGCCGCTGGCTCTCTCCGCTGGATTGTTAGCGGTCGGCCGGGTCGGTCTGCTCCCTCATGTTATGGGTGCCGGCCTCGACCCAGACGATGTTATGGATGATGCGGTCCATGATCGCGTCGTCGTGTGCACCGGAGCCGAGACGACTGCGCTAGGCCTCGTTAGCGCATGCAACTCGAATTTCAGGTGTGGACGATAGCGGCTTGCTGTCGTCGATCTTTTTCTGCGCTGGGAACTGTGCTGAAAAGATTCTTCTCAATTGCTGATGCTGAGCGCCGGAGCTCGGCAGAGACCTCGTGAAGACTTTGGTCGCTCAAAATGCTCCGCAGAGCCGAAACATGAATTGCGCCAACGATGGAGCCATTTCTCTGGATGGGCGCTGCGAGACCGATGATGCCCAAAACTGCCTCTTCGCGGGAGATGCTCATCCTCTCGATCCTGATCCAATCCAGTTCTCGCATTAGTGACTGCTTATCCACACGGGTTTGAGGGGTGAGTCTCTGTAACGGTCCATTCATCAAATCTTGACGAATCTCTCGGTTGAGCGCGGCAAATAACTTTCCTGCTGCGGTCGCATGGCGATACAGAGGCAGCCCGAGCGGAATGTGAACGTTGATCCTTTGCTGGCCTTGGAATCGGCTGGCGTATATGACATCGTTTCCTGTTCGCACCGCCAGGTAGGTGTCGAATCCGATCTTGTTCTGCAGCTTCTCTAGTTCTGGAGCGGCCACGTTGACAATGTTCAATCGTTCTTGAACTTTGAAGGATAAGCGAGCAGTTGCAGGCCCCACATCGTATCCATCACTCGTGGATGAGACCATGCCCCCTCGCGCCATGGCTTTTAGTAGGTCATGTGTACTGCTCACAGGGAGTGACAGGGAATGGCTCACTTGGGTTACAGTCTGTGGGCCTACTGACGCAAGACGTCCAAGAATATCGAAAATTCGCTTTAACCGCTGAATTTGCATGTCAACCCCCTAAGGCCCGTCTCTTCGTCGAGACGATATTCGATAATCCGGAAGTGATCTTCGAATATTCGAATTCAACTCTGTTCGGTTGAAACAATCAAATCGTCTTCGTGTTTTCGAAGAACAAAAATCTCCAGCGAGGGGTGCGATTGAGCCTATGTTCGCGAGGCCTGAGGTATTCGTTTGAGCAGTTCATGCTTTGAGAGCCCCGTGGCCTTGTCCGTATCCTCGGATGACGTGAATATCCGAGGGAGTTGGCCTGTCCGGCCAGTATGACTGTTGCCCATGGTTATTGCTGATCCGAGGGTGCCCTATGTGGTTGGTCAAGCTGCGAAGGATGATTGGGCATTGATAAATGCTGCCGTCTCGGAGCAAGGCGTAGAAGGCCGTCACCGTTTCGCCATAACTGTGTTCGATCGGTTCCAGTAACATGCCGCGTAAGGATTCTGCGGGCTGGTCGAGTGGGCACTCGTCGATGGCTAGCCACGTGTACGCCTCCTGCTTGAGTGGGAGTTTACCGGTGGCGTCGGAATCGTTCGGGCTGTTAACGAGGCTCATTTCGAGGGCGGTGACTCGAGTGGCAGCGTTCCCGTTACGCCTCCGTCGACCGGCAGCACTACGCCCGTGATCCATCGAGCGGCGCGGCTGGCAAGGAAGACCACGGCGTAGGCCGGATCCCATCCGGTTCCCTCAATTCCCAAAGCGGAGATGTGGTTGCGGGCTGCCCGCATCTCTGTGCTGAGCCCCCGCATCTCAATTCGGGGGGTAAGGACCTGCCCCGGGGCGACCGTATTCACACGGATTCCATCGCGCCCGTGCTGGGTAGCCATCGCCTTCGTGAGATTGATAATGGTTCCCTTGCTGGTGGGGTAAAAAAGGCTTGGATATCCTCCTCCGAGGCCTGCGATCGAAGAGATGTTGACGATGGATCCACCCCCTGCGCTGCGCATTATTGGCACAACATGCCGCGAGGCGATCACCATTGACTTCACGTTCACGCGCATTCCAGCATCCCAAGCCTCAAGATCAACGAATTCAGCGGTCCCACCAGGACCGACGATGCCAACGTTGTTTACGAGTGTGTTCACAGGGCCAAAATTGGCAACGACTTGCGAAACTGCTTCGAGCACCGCTCTGTCCTCCGCGAGATCCGCAATCGCAACTAATGACGTACCACCACGCCGGCTAATCATCCGATGAGTCTCTTCTGCGGCAGCCCTGTCGATATCGAGCAAGCCCACGCGGGCGCCAGCGTCTGCCAGCAGTATTGCGGACGCACGGCCAATTCCAATTCCTGGCCCGACGGAACCTGCGCCGGTCACAATGGCCGTTGTACCGGTTAGATCGAAAAGTTTGTGGAATGGAGCCGAGCTTGAGAGTGGATCGAAAGTGGTGGGCATCTTTGCCTTACTGGATGTTGTCGCTTGGGCTAGAAAGAGTTGCGAGCGGCCCGGTCGCGTCTTCGGAGAGAACCCGTAGCGCTCCCATTACCAAGGACTGGCTCAACGCCGGTGCGAGCACAGTGTCGTGGTCCCGGTATGCAAGTAAGAGCCTCTTGTGGTCGTCGAGAGAACGCTGCATGCGGCCTGGAGCGCTCATGCTCGTGTGGCGCAATCTGAGTACTTGGATTCCAAGACCTTCGAGGGCCTTCTTGAGCGTCATATCGCCAGCCAGAGTTGCGGATTGCTCGTGGAACAGCACATTCGCCCAAAAGAAAGCATCGACGTTTTCACGTTTCACAGCTGAGGTCATTCGGGAAAGAGTGTGCTCGAGGACCTCAATTCCGTCGGGACCGATGGTGCGGGCTAACCGGTCTGAAAGCACTGCGTCCAGTTGTGATCGCAGTGTGTAGATCTCACGGATTTGCTGTGGATTGAGTGTGATGACCCTCGGTCGTTTTCGGGCGGGAATGGCAACCAGGCCACCATTTTCGAGCACCATGAGCGCTTCCCGAATCGGAGTGCGACTGGTTCGGAATTGCTTTGCGAGGTCCATCGAGTTGAGGTCGTGCTCGGGCAACAAACGCCCTTCGATAATCGATCGCGCAATCGTAAGGGCGATCGTTCCCACAAGAGTGTTTTTCCGATCATCAAGATTGAGAAGTCTGCCCAGCAGTTCGGCTTCCTCGTCCTCGCTGATTGCATCGATGTTCGTCTGTAGCATGTTCAAACCCTAACCGGATGCCGAACCTATAATCAGCTGATGACCCGGGCCAAAGGGACGACCGGGCCTGCGTCAGAATCGTGAACACGAATTGGCACAGCCAGGACTTCTACTCGGTGCCCCGCTACCTTGGCCAACCCTGGACCGAGGTTCTCGATAATGAGCGTGTCGTGGCCGAGCAATATCTGATGTACGGGCCAGTCAAATCCGTCCGGACGAAAGCCGTCAGGTAGATCCGGGGTGAAGACGTCCATTCCGAAGAGCCGGACGCCCTTTGCGACCAGCCAGTGAGCCGCCTCCTCAGTGATGTACGGGTGACCCGACGAGTGGATGTCTTCCGTTCCGAAACGCGACGCATATCCGGTGTATATGAGGACTATGTCCCCTTCGCGTATCGGAGGCCCCGCCATTTTAATGTCGTCCACATCTATGGGAGAGACACCCTCGCGTTGAATGTCGAGGACCACCCCCTCCCCAACGAAATGCGACGTGGGATAGCCGTCAATCACTTTACCGTCCGGCATGAAATGTGCGGCTGCATCGATGTGGGTACCCATATGGGCGGCCATTTTTACGTGGGTGATACGGATGTGGATGGGATTGGGGGTGGCGACGTGATCGGTCCAATGTTCAAACTCGCCATGCGGTTTCGCCCCGGGCATTCCAGGGAAGAGCGGCTGGGAGAGATCAATCCATTGTGCAGTCATACTTGATTCCTTTTCTGAAGACACCGGTTCATCTTGAATCTTTACTGTCGACATTATCAGCCCGGGTATCTAACTTATACACCCATAATTGGCTTTTTGAGCCCCATAATTTGTCAAAAACGATGGTAGTGTCGACACTAGGTTGTAGAGGAATGAAATACCCTCCCACTTATGAAAGGACGTCGCATATGGCCGTTCAGACTGACGGAGGCAGAGACTCCGCCGCGAGCACGCTGCCCTATAACGATCTCGAGCTGGTGGAAACCGCAGTGCAAACGACAGTCGGACCTCGGCTTCAAGGGCAGACTTGTCGAGATTGCGGTCAAAACATGCTCGGCCGTCGCTACGTATGTAGTGGCTGCATGAGTTCAGAACTCGATCAGAGTTTATTTGGACCATTCGGCTCGTTGTATTCATACACGGTCGTTCGGGTGTCCCCCAAGTTTGCTGAGGCTCAGCTGATGGGTTATGTAGACCTTGATGAAGGTGTGCGTCTGCTTGCACTCATTTCAGCCGACCCGGACGTCCTGAGGTGCGATCTTCCTGTTGAGCTGGTCATTGGCAGTGATTGGTATTTCAAGACGTCCGAAACTAAAAGTGCGGCAGAAACAGATGACTGAGGCATATATTGTGGCGGGTGCCATGACCCGATTCGGCAAGTACAAGTCGTCTTCCTATGCTGGTTTGGCCGTACCTCCGCTAGTTGAAGCGCTGAGGGAGTCCGGTCTGAAAAAGGCTGAGGTGCAGGCTGTCTTTTGCGGACACTCCTACGGCGGGATGCTTACCGCCCAGCGGATCACTAAGGAGATTGGCCTCGGTGGTGTGCCCGCCGTAAACGTGGACAATGCATGTTCAGGCGGAGCGACGGCTGTCAGCCAGGCAATCAGATCCGTACAGAGTGGGCAGCACGAAGTCGTGATTGCCCTGGGTGTCGAAAAGTTGACTCAATTCAGTGGTGGCACACTTCCCCTTCCGGAGGAGGACCGTGAGGTTCAGCGCGGGATCGTGATGCCTGCGGTTTATGCAATGCGCGCACAGCGCTACCTCTACGAAACGGATGCAACGATCGAGGACTTCGCGGCGGTCAGCGTGAAAGCGCGTAGGCACGGCTCTATGAATCCGTTCGCCCAGATGCGCGCAGGCGTGACGGCCGCCGAGGTGCTCGAGTCTCGGCCGATTGCGGACCCGTTTACCCTCCTTATGTGTTGTCCGACGGGTGATGGTGCAGCTGTCGTCGTTATCGTTTCCGAAAGGGTTCGGAAACGTCTGGGGGGCAAAGCTGTGTCCTTCCGTGCATCTGTCCTCCACTCTGGCGAGGTCGCCGAGGGGTTTCGCGACATGACCGACCCGCAGATCACCACGAAATCAGCCGCGGAGGCCTATGAGCAGGCTGGTCTAGGTCCCGAGGATCTCGATGTCATCGAACTGCACGATGCGTTCTCGAGCGCCGAGATCATGTACTACGAGTCTTTTGGACTGGCAGAAAAGGGTCGAGGGTTTGAGCTTATCCGAGCGGGTGAGACGACCTTTGGGGGACGTGTTGTGGTGAATCCCAGCGGAGGCTTGCTGGCCAAAGGGCACCCGGTAGGTGCAAGCGGCGTCGCTCAAATTGTTGAGTTGTTTTGGCAGCTGACGGGTACTGCCGGTGAACGCCAGGTGGACGGTGCACGCTTTGGGCTTGCTCATGTGACCGGCGGGGGCATATCTGGTCTTGACCACGGAGCCTGTGCAGTGCACATTCTTGAGTCGACCTGATGCACGGGGAAGTTGGACTTGATCGGCCTCCTCTTGAAGGCTTGACAGTTCTAGACCTGACCACCTTTCTGTCCGGTCCGTTTGCGACACAGTTGTTGGCGGATATGGGAGCCAACGTGATCAAAGTTGAGCCACCGCAGGGCGACTCGAGTCGAAGAATTCCGCCTCACTTTGTTGACGGAGACAGCGCTTATTTCCTTGCTCACAACCGTAATAAGAGGAGCGTCGTACTTGATCTCAAGAATGTGCGCGACGTACAACGGCTCAGCGGAATGGTCGCTGCTGCGGATGTCGTGATCGAGAACTTTCGACCAGGTGTCACTACACGTCTTGGTATTGATCCCGAATTTTATTGCAAGCAGTATCCCTCGCTTGTGTGGGCTTCAATTAGCGGTTTTGGCCAAACTGGGGCCCGACGGGACCGGCCGGCTTACGACATGATCGTACAAGCTCTCTCTGGGGTGATGAGCCTGACGGGTGAGCCAGGCCGTCCAGCTGTTCGGCTCGGAATTCCAGCGGGCGACGTTGTGGCGGGGATGTACTCCGTAATTGGACTGCTTGCGTTGCTCACTCGCGTACGATCTGGAGGACCGGGTGGTCAGGTCGATGTGTCCATGCTCGATAGCCAACTCACAATGCTCTCCTATCAGGCTGTTTACTCGATGATTTCTAACACTGCCCCTCTACCACAGGGCGCTGGTCATGATTCGATTCCCACTTATAGGTCATTTGTGGGTTCGGATGGTCATGAACTGGTCGTCACCGCGAATACTGAGCGCATGTGGACAGGCTTGTGCGATGCGCTAGAGCTGCCGGAGTTGCTAAGCGATACGAGATATGAGTCCGGCGAGAGTCGCCTTAAGAACAAGTACACGCTGTGGGACGTCCTTGAGGCTCGCTTTTCCGAAAGGCCAGCAGCTGCTTGGGTTGACTCTCTCGTAACGAACGGCGTACCCGCAGCTCTTATTCGCTCAGTTCCTGAGGCGTTGTCGGACGCCAGAGAATCTGGACGGAACATGGTGGTTTCGGTCGTAGATGAAAAGAGGGGACGCTACGAGGCGGTAGCGTCCCCAGTCAAATTTGTTGGCACTGTGGAGGTGCGCCCGACCTTTCCTCCGCGCCTGGGCGATGATACTGATGCAGTCCTGGCCGAGTTTGGGATCAACGTGGCAATGGCCACTGTCGTTGCGGACTCGCAGGACCGCAATGAATCGTGAAGCTTTGAGCCGTTATTCGTTGTTTTCAGTAGTGGGAGGCCTGGGGCACTCAGCGTCATGACATATACGGATGACGTCGTGTCATATATCCAGATGCGGGGTACGTCTACGGAAAGCGGGCGGCGCCCCGTCTTGCACGCGATTGTAGACACTCTGGCAGTCGCGGCCGCCGCAAGTAGTACTTCGCTGGTTCGAACGGTTCGTTCGACCCTTGTGGCAACTGGTCCACAGGTCCTCTGGGGAACACGACAAACGGGGTCACCGATTGAGTCAGCTTTTCATAATGGTGTTGCGGCTCACGCGCTCGACTTTGATGACATGTCGGAAAGCGTGAGAGGACATCTGAGTAGTGTGCTCCTGCCTGCGCTATTTGCAGCGCTACTGGCGCTTCCCGAGGAAGATTCGAATGCCGCAGCAACACGCTTCTCGCGTGCCTATGCGGTCGCAGCGCAAGTAGCGGGTTCTCTTGCTGCCGGGCTCACCTTGGACGGACATTATCGCCGAGGGTTCCATTCCACAACCACAGTCGGTGCTATCGCTGCAACCGCCGGTGTCGCGCACTTGTTGGCGCTCACACCGAACATTACGCGCAACGCGCTGGGCATCGCCGCATCGACGGCCAGCGGGATCCGACAGAACTTCGGTTCCGATACTAAGGCGCTTCAAGTTGGGTCGTCTGCGGCAAACGCAATCCGAGCGATTCAATTTGCGGCTCGGGGTTTGACAGCCGACGCTGACAGCCTCGGTGGGCAGGCAGGCTTCTTGCGTGTTTTCGGCGAGCCAGCGGAACTTGAGAACGCGGTGTCGATATTGAACGGCCAAGCTGTCGTTGACCACCCAGGAATAAATATCAAGCTGATTCCGAGCTGCTATGAACTGCAGCGCACAGCGCATGCTGCGCTACAGCTGCGTGACAACTTGCCCGAATCGATTGATTCAATTCAAGTCACGCTGAACAGACGTGCGACGGACCCTCTAATTATGCGATACCCGACGAACGGGCGCGAAGCCCAGTTCAGCCCGTCCTTCGTTGTTGCTGCTGCATTTGAATTGGGGCAGCTCAATCTCTCAGCATTCACCGACGAGGTGGTATTTGACGCGAGAATCAGCGATATCGCCAGCAGAGTCGTCGTGGGCGAGGCGGATGCTCCGTCGGAAGGCGGAGCGCCGCTGTCCCGATTTGCTGCGATCACGGTGGCTGGAGGCGGTGCTATTGTCCAGGCTGTCGTCGAGGAGGCGCCTGGTAGCGCCCTGCTTGAACTGGATCGCAGCGCTCTCAGGAGAAAAGCACTTGACTGTCTCACAGTGTTGGGGCGCAGCGATCTTACCGGCCGGTTGTTTTCCGCAGCGCAGAGTCTCATTTACGGCGGTGAAACAGCTCCGATTCGCGATTTCATTATCGAGCTCGGACGCCCCGCTAATCACGGCGTTGTCAGACCCCAATAGAAAGGAACGTCAATGTCGCTTAGATCTGGACCTTCGGAGATCGCGCCAGGAGTGCGCTTCGATTTCTCGGGTAAGACCGCAATTGTAACGGGTGGAGCGGGAGGTATCGGGCTAGCAGTGGTTGCTGCATTCGCCGCTTCCGGCGCGCGGGTGGTAATCGCCGATACAAATGGCCGCG
Organism: Cryobacterium sp. TMT1-66-1; assembly: GCF_004403435.1. NCBI lineage: Bacteria > Bacillati > Actinomycetota > Actinomycetes > Micrococcales > Microbacteriaceae > Cryobacterium > Cryobacterium sp. TMT1-66-1. Next base: position 22,857 of record NZ_SOGP01000024.1, on the reverse strand, counting down.
AGGCGGATGAAAAAGCCCGTGTTATCGATGGGGGCCGAGGGCTGGTAACGTCCTTCGCCGTGGATGTCACCGACGACCGGAGCGTTGCCGAATTGATGAAGTACTCGAATGAATTTGGTCCGGGTATCGAGATCCTCGTCAATTGCGCGGGGATCACCTCGACGCGCATTGTGGAAGAGACTTCGAGTCAGGAATGGAAGCGGGTACTCGACGTCAACCTGAGCGGAGTCTTTACGACCTGTCGTGAGGTCTTGCCGTACTTTGCCGAGAAGAAGTATGGGCGCATTGTTAACGTGGCGTCTGTTGCCGGCAAGCGGCTGAGCTACAATGCATCGGCTGCTTACACTTCAAGCAAGTACGGACTCATTGGTTTCACAAAGCACCTTGCTTATGAGGTTGCACCGGTTGGTGTTCGCGTTAACGCAGTGTGTCCAGGACCCGTGATGACCCCGATGCTCCAAGCGATGTCTGGAGAGGAAATCATCGCGTCGCGTCGCGCCGACATTCCGAATGGCAGGATTTCAACTCCTGAGGACCAAGCCAAACTCATTCTGATGTACTCGTCGGATCTTGTTGATTTCGTCGTGGGAACAGCCCTTGATGTAGATGGTGGTGCCCTGCTTGGTTGGTATCCAGTTGAGTCGTATTTTGAACGTCGGCTGGCCCAGCGTGATTGGAACGGCGCAAGTCGATAACTTTCAAATTCCTGTAGTCGCCCGCGGTAGTTCTCGCTTTCTCTCGCGGCAGCACTTCTAGTAAAGCAAGTATTGACTTCCGAGGGAGCCGGGGGGTGCCCCTATGTTCTTGTCAAGCGGCAAGGACGTGTCTGGTCTCGTAGAATGTGCTGTCGCGGAGCATCGCGAAGAGTACGTCGCAGCGCCGGCTGGCGAGGGCGTGTTAACGCCGAACCCAAACAGGGCCAATAGTGCCGGCGGTTTCAAGTGATCGTCGCAACCCCGCGCGATTGCCGAACACGCCTACGAACAGTGTATCCGCGCGCAGTACTTCCAGGGACTCGACCTCGAGGAAGCCTGAGTCGCCGCCAAAGACTCCCCGGCGGAGCCGGGAAGATCTTGCGCAAGCAGGCCCCTTTTCACCTTCTCCACCGCGTAATCCGTAACCGGGAGCGCTAGTGGTGGCGAGTAGCGCTTGGTCGTCGCAAATCGGGGAAGTAGTGAGTGTTGCAACGAGCACTTGAAACCGCCGGCACTATTGGCCCCGTTTTCAGTTGGCGTTCACAGTGTGACAGCTTTGTCAGCTGACGTGCTCCGAAACATTCATCGAAGGGACCGGTGATGCTCGCCTAAATCCTTTCTTGGAGCGATGCGTCTTATTTAGGATTCGGCTTTCAGCTTCGCGGGCGATACGGGTGATCGCCAGGTTGATGATGACGTATATCAGACCGATCACAAAGTACATTTGAAGCGGATTGTGCAAGGTCTGAATGGCCATCTGCCCTCGACGTAGAAGCTCTTCAAAGGAGATAACGAAACCCAAAGACGTTTCTTTTAGGACAATGACAAGCTGGCTAATCAGAGCTGGCAACATCAACTTAAACGCTTGCGGTAGAACGACCAACCGGAGGAGATCGAAATTCGATAGTCCGAGTGAAAGGGCTGCCTCGGTTTGGCCCTTTGGCAGCGCTGAAATACCACTTCGGATGATTTCCGCAATTGCCACGCTGCTGTAAAGCACAATCCCAATTATTAAGTACCACATGAGAGACAAAGGTGCGTTGATGACGGGAAGAATCCTGGACACGGCATAAATAAGCAACACCACGGGCACGGCACGGAGAACTTCTATCACCGTGACGATTATCCACCTGTACCAAGGAGCCGCTGAAACCCTGCAAACAGCTAAGAAAGTCCCTGCTGCTAAAGACAGAACCAGCGCAAGCGTCGCCACGATCAGCGTGTTAAGCAGTCCGTGGCCCAGGAACTGCCACGTGACCATGAAATCTTCATTAGTTGGATTGAAAAATGGACCGAGCTTTGCTTCCGTGAATTGTCCCGCTTGAACTAGCCGATACAGGACAACGGACAAGATCGTTGCCACTGTGACGCCGATTACCACGGACGCAATCAACGATCGCCTGCTTGCTCGCGGGCCAAGAGTGTCAAACAGCACATTGGTCGTTGCAGTCACCGGGCTATCGCCACCTTTCGTTCTAAGGCGCCTAATAGGGCGCTCACTGGCATGATCATGAGGAGATAGCCAGCAATGACACCGAGCAGAATGGGGATTGCCGGTAGCCCTCGAGCTGCTATCAAATCGTCTGCAACTTTGAAAAGGTCGCCACCGACTCCGAACGCACCTACGATCGCTGAGCCCTTAATCATCTGAGCAATTACATTTGTCATCGGAGGCACGCTGGAACGCAGTGCTTGTGGAATGATCACGAAGGTAAGGCTGTCCCGAGGCCCCATCCCCAAAGATCTCGCTGCTTCGGCCTGTCCCACAGATACGGAGTTGATTCCACTGCGGATCGCTTCAGCCATGAACGCGCCTGTGTACAGTGTGAGTCCGGCAACGCCAAACGTGAAATATGATCCGTTAAGTCCAATTTCGGGCAAACCAAAAGCGATGAAGAACAAAACCAGTGCGAATGGGCAATTGAGGAATATCACCAAGTAACTCCTGGCCAATTTCTCAAGAACAGGCACAGGAGATACTCGAGCGGCGGCAATCAGAATCCCTAGCGACAAGGCTCCTACCACCGCAATTGCACAAATTTGAAGTGTTCCAAGCCAACCGCTGAGGAAATAGTCGAAGTTATCGAATATCGCACTCATGCCAAATCCCTATGTCACTTACAAGGCATCTGTTCAGGAAGCTCGGGCACTTTCTCAGAGCTCAGGCCGGCTCGCAGCCAGGCCTCCTCGTAGGCACCACTGTCAAACGCCTCAACGATGACATCTTCAATGAATTGACAGAATTCGGTGTCTCCATGTTGGATTCCGACGCCGAAATTTGCCTCATGAAAGTTCTCGCCGACGATCTTGTAAAGTCCTGGATTCTCGGCATCAAGCCCTAGAAGCGTTGCGTCAGTCATCGCCATGACATCGACTTGGCCGTTTTTTAGAGCCTCAGTACATTTCGTGTGGGAATCGAACTCCACAATCTGCTCGGCAGAATCGGCAAGAAATGGTTGAATGAACTGGCTTTCGATAGAACCGATTCCCGTGCACACTTTCATGTTCGGGTTGTTCAAATCCTCAATTCCAGTGATATCTGAGTCTGCGCGTACCATGAGCCCAGAACCACCGGGATAGTAAGGGCCGGCGAAAGCCACCCGTTCCTCGCGCGCATCGTTGATCACATAAGTAGCAACAATCATGTCCACCTTGCCCGTCAGGATGTTTTCCTCACGAAATTTCGATGGCGTTTCAATGAATTCGATCGTGTCCGCTGTGATCCCAAGTTTTGCGGCAATCATCTTGGCTAGATCGATATCGACGCCGTTCAGAGTTCCGTCAAGTCCTTTTAGGCCGAAGCCAGGAAGATCTGCTTTAACTCCGACCCGTATCGAACCATTTTCTGCGAGTTTGGCCATCGTTGTGCCCTCGTTAAAGACTGGATTCTCAGCTACCGGGTAACTGGCTACCGGGACATCAGCACCGGCGTCGGTCGCCGAGCATCCGGCGAGCACAAGGATCGACATAAGCGCTCCAATTGAAAAAATATTCTTGCCTATCTTCATCGCAATTCCTTTACTGTTCGTGAGTGAATACCTTGGAAATGAAATCTTTTGCCCTATCAGTTTTGGGGTTTCGAAAAAACTCTTCCGGCTTTCCCTGCTCCACGATTTGACCGTCTGACATGAATACGATTCGATCGGCGACCTTGCGCGCGAATCCCATTTCGTGAGTCACACAGATCATGGTCATGCCCTCTTGCGCCAGAGATGTCATGACGTCCAAGACCTCATTTACCATTTCTGGGTCGAGTGCCGAGGTCGGTTCGTCAAAGAGCATCACGCGTGGTTGCATGGCAAGCGACCGGGCAATAGCAACTCGCTGCTGTTGTCCGCCGGATAGCTGGGCGGGGAGCTTGTCGGCCTGATCCGCCACACCCACCCGGGTAAGCAATCTAAGTGCGCTCTTCCTGGCTTCTTCCTTCGAAATATGCCTCACGCGAACCGGAGCCAAAATCACGTTTTCGAGGACGGTCATATGCGCGAAGAGGTTAAAGTTCTGGAAGACCATTCCAACAACTGCTCGATGTCTTGCGAGGGCTTTCCCTTCAACCGGAAGTTCATGACCTTCTAGGGTTACTACCCCGGTGTCTATGGTCTCTAATCGGTTGATGATCCGACATAGCGTTGATTTTCCCGAACCAGATGGTCCGAGAACCACCACCACTTCACCCCTTGAAACGCTGAAGTTTATGTCCTTAAGGACGTGGAGATTTCCATAGTGCTTGTTGACACCCGTTATACGGATGATTGGATCCGTGATCGTTTCTTCTGGAATGACTAAATTACGTTCTGCACTCACTATTGCGGCACCGTCCTTGATCGTTGAATTCGCATGGGCCGATGCGTCAAGTTCGACGCTTGAAGTGATGTTTGTGGGTGCGCTACGTCTCAGCACGGCTTAGAGCCAGCGCTCCAACCACCGCTGGTGTTCCGCCATGCTAAGAACGTTGCAGACGGAGAAGCAGCCTGAATGAATTTCGGCGGGCACGCCAATTCCAGTCACCATTTTGAGAGAGAGAGAGGCGGGCCTCTCGACATTCAATTCGCTATCCATCATTGGTGCTGATTTCGATATGAAGCTGTCAGACAAACTCTTCCCGCTTTTTGGGCACCTTGCCTCTCTGTCTCCTCGGCTTTGAGGGCATCGTTTATTGTGTCGACACTAGTGCAACTGTTTGAAAAAATGCAATCCCTATTTCGAATAAATCACTCCAAAAAAATGCTGAAACACTGCGTATTTGGGCGACTGGAAGACATGCCGAATACCTTGAGACATCTAAATTGTCGACACTAAGTCTTTTTTGAACGCACCGAGGTCACCCCGACGGCTAGCGAGCAACGGCGCCGGGGCGGTTTGAATATGGTGCCTACGAGCCCAGTGCGATGACCTGTACCGCCTGGCCGGCGGCTCTGACGCACAGCCTCGAAGGTGAGACTCCTTGAGCACCTGTGCAACTTGATGGACGAGAAACTGCGCATTCATTGCTCACCGGGGCAAGCTGTCACATTCTTTTCAGCAACATCTGACCGATGAGGAGGCGGACGATTTCATCATGGGGCGTTGAATCAGTCAGCTGTCAACGATGCTCGAGCGCACCACTCGCTAAGTGACGCTCGAGCATCTGCTTGATAGTCACGGTGCCGCAGCTATCCGTGACGGCCTCGATCGCGATGCTTTTTGGCCTGCCTGAGGGATTCTTGACCAGGGATCAAGGTTCAGAATTTATAACCACTAGGAGTTTTTTGTCCGGTTTAGTCAGTGCGCACAACTCACATGAGCTACTTCTGCGACACTGTCATTCCGCAAGTGAACCATCCACTTGATTCGTCCAGGGGCCCTGATCGCCAACAAGCGTCAGCGCATCCCACTGAAACATTGGATCAATGCGGCTAGTTCGGTCGGCGCATCGCGCTGAACGTTGTGACCTGCGTCAAGTGTCACTACGGTTCCCGAGGGAATATGTCGAGAGAAATCCTCGATAGCTTCCGCGTCCAGAATCCCGCGGGTTCCGCAGACCAATAGGACATCGATGTCGAGTTCGGCCAGAATCGGCCAGAGCGCTTCTCCATCGAAATTGCGGTGGGCACCGGCTGGCAGAGATGCCAGATGGTGCTTAAAGATGATGCGGCCGTCCTCACGCACCCTCGTATTGAGCATGACGCCCCGTTCAAGATCAGCGGCATTGTTGCCGATTCCAAACTCGATCGCACGGTCAATCACTTCTGCATGCGAGGCGTAGCTTTTTGGGCCGGCAATGAATGCGCTGACAGGGCTAATAAATGACGACTTTGATTGGAAACTGGGTGTGACATCCACGATCACCAAGTGCGAGAGCTGGCTGCGCAGCTGACTTGCGACCGGGATCGCCGCTAGGCCGCCGAGTGACTGCCCGACCAATATCCGAACGCTCGAACTGAATTTTGGTATAACGGATGCCAGCGATGGCGCGATGGTTGGCGGGGTGTAATCGGCGTCGTCCCGCCACTCGGATTCGCCGTGCCCTGGGAGGTCCAGTGCGACTGCCGCCTGGCCCAGAACGAGCGCTGTTGAGTCCCACGAGTGGGCATTCAAGCCAGCTCCGTGGAGGAAAGCAATCTCTGGATTAGCCACGCCCCATTGGAGTGCACTGATCTTGTCACCAGTTGCGGATATTTCCGCAGTGCGGCGCACCGGTAATGGATTCGTGACACCCAGCCTTACCGCGTCGGCAACGACAAACGCGAACTCGTTGAATAGATCTTTTTTTAGTTCCGCTTTGTTCATAGCAACCATCCTTGTCTGACCACAACATATGATTCCACGCTACGTTCGCTGACTTCGCTGCCGGTACGGATGTTCGGGATCTCGAAGAATCGTTGCGATTGCTGGCCTTGTTCGTTTGAATTCAGACGTTCGGAAAAGATTTCCGAGGAATCGAACCTTACTCAGTGTTGAGGCAGCCTTTGGCCGCCGGTAGAGCGGCAGTTTTAAACCGTACAGTCGGAAAGGACGCGACGTGGAAAATGCACGACTTAGGCGAATATTTGATGTTCTGGGCAGGCTCGCGACTGATGGCCCCCAGACAGTCACTGAAATGAGCAACGCGCTGTCTCTGCCTATGAGCAGCACTCACGACCTGCTGAAGGCCATGGTCAAAGGTGGGATGGCGTCCGTGACTACCCACGGTTATGACGTTGGCCCAGCAACTTTGCGGCTGTCGTTGCGAGTGCAGGAACGACTCAACATAGTAAACGCCGCAACTGTAGAGCTGCAGAAACTCGCAGCCCGCATTGGCTTTGACGTCTATCTAGCGATTCAGACAGGCAATGACGTTGTGTACGCCGCAAGATTCCGTGGACGTCGGGGAATCAAGATAGACATCCCTATTGGACTCCCCCTGTACCGCCATGCAACAGCCGTCGGCAAGCTGCTCGCTGCCTACGATCTGGAATTCCGGCAAGAGACCTTCTCAGGAAACCTGAAAGCACTCACGCCGCGTACTCATATCGACCGCCAGTCGCTCACCGAGGAACTGGACCGGATCAGGTCCAACGGCTTCAGCATTTCCCGTGAAGAAGCTGTATTAGGCATCGTCGGAATCGCCACCCCGATTTGGGCGAACGGTCGGATTGTTGGTATTGCACACATCTCCGCCCTTCGTAGCGAAGTCAACGACGACCGGCTTGCTGAGCTTGCAGTCGAACTGCAGCGAACCTCCGCCGTAATCGAAGAACAGATCCTCGGGCTTAGGTCCGCCGACGCTCGCCCGTTGCAAATCATTGACCACATTGGCCCGCCGATTTACGACGGCGCCTACACACCTCAGTTCCGCTAGAGAAAGGCTGTTCCTGTGCCACCCCTTACCCTCGATGAAACAATTTTGAGACCCGACATTGCCGTTATCTCGATGAGCAGCTCTCTCGTGGACTTCGAATCCTCACGAAGCCTCGAAGAAATGATTTTCGACACCACCACCGCGGCACTGAATTCCGTCGGCCTGACAGCGCAAGACCTAGATGGCATCGTGATCAGCGGTAACGATCAGCTCGATGGCCGCGTCATCTCGATTATGGCGACGGCAGGGCCCGCAGGTGGTGTCGGTCACGATACAACCATGATCGCTTCGTCCGCGGACCATGCACTTGCCTACGGGTATTTACGACTTCGTGCCGGGCAAGGCAAGAACGTCCTGGTGGTCGGCTGGGCCAAACCCAGTGAATCAGCAGACCCCGATCGGGTGGAGTTGATGGAGGCCGAACCGTATCTGCTCCGCCCAACGGGAATGAACAACACGATCGCGGCGGCGTTGCAAGCATCTACGTGGCTGTCCGCTGACAATGTTCCCGACTCATCCCAAGAATTCGTCGCATGGCCGCTCCGCCGCGAAGATCTGCCAGCTCGCGGAGACTCGGTCCACGCCCTCGTCCTAGCTGTTGATGGAGAATTTTCCCCCGGTTCGGAACTGGCCTGGGTCGTCGACGCCGGTTGGTCGACCACGAGTTATGAGATAGGTACCCGAAACCTTGGTGATCTCAGCTCGCTTAACTCAGCTGCTGAACAGATTTTCGACCGTAATCCGCAGGCGACCCCCGATCACTGGGACGCGGTCGAGATCGCTGGTAACAGTGAGTACGAGGTTCGTGCAGTACAACACGCACTCCATTTAAAGGAGTCCACCGGTGTCAACTTATCGGGACCGCTCTGTGAGCGACCTACATCACCATATGTGGCTGGTCTGAGCCGCATGGTTGCTGCAATCGAAGCGATTCGTCCTGAATCACTGCCAGCCGACGGGCTAAGGCTCACTGCAGGCATTGGATTCAATGGCTTCGCCGGCCAAGGTGCAACTGTGATCGTTTTCAGTAACTCCAAAGGAGGAAAAGCATGATCAATGTTGGAATAGCCGGATTTGGGCAGTCGCATTTCGTCACCAAACGCACGGACGTTACTTTTCCTGAGCTGGTGAAGGAAGGGGCCGATCGCACACTTGAGGACGCGGGTATTGGTATTGAAGATGTGGATGCGGTGGTGTATCCGCTTGCGCCTGATGCCTTGATCGGCGTCAATAACGGCGAACGCTGGGTCATCGATGCACTCGGAGTGACGGGCAAACCATTTATCCGTGTCAACAACGGAGGTGCTACGGGCATGAGCGCAGTGCTGGCTGCGTGGACCCACATCGCCTCGGGCATGTTCGACGTCATTCTCGTTGCGGGCGCCGATCGAGTCTCCGAATCGGGATCAGCGCAGTCAGTTCTAAATAAGATGTGGGATGTCGGCTACGAACGAACAGTCCCTTTGAATACGATCACGATGCTCGCGTTGTCGGCGCAACGCTACATGTCCAAGTACAACAGCACCGAATTGGACATGGCGCGAGTTGCTGTGAAAAATCGCACCCATGCCGCCCTGAACCCTCACGCCCACCTCCGGCAGCCGATCACGGTTGACGAGGTGTTGGCAAGCCGCACACTTGCGTGGCCGATCAAGCTCGGCGACGCATGTCCCGCATCGACCGGAGCGGCTGGTGTCGTGCTTGTCTCCGAGCGGTACGCCAAGGCTCATGGACTCAAGCCGGCATGGATCCGAGGCATCGGCCAAAATACGGAGACATTTTGGATGGGTGACCGTGTCGGGTCTAGCGCTGTAGGAGATCACGCCGATGCGGATTCCCTCGCGGTAGCGTTTCAGATCGCCTATGCGCAGGCCGGAGTGACCGATCCAAAGACCCAGATCGACGTTGCGGAGATGTATGCACCGTTCTCGAGCGTCGAGCTGCACGTAATCGAAGCCGCGGGATTTGCCGCTAAGGGCCAAGCGCCCGCAGCGCTTGCCGACGGCAAGTTTGCTCTGGGGAGTGATGGCGTCATAGTGAATCCCTCAGGAGGGACACTCTGCACCAACCCCATTGCGGTGACGGGCACTATCCGCGTTGGCGAGGCTGCTAACCAGGTCCGGGGTCGCGCCGGTGGGCATCAGGTTCCCAACGCGCGAGTTGCGGTGGTGAGCGCCATCGGTGGTGACCACCAATTTTATTCAACAATGGTGCTCAGCACCGATCTAGAGGAGATCTAACGATGAGTGACACGACCAACCCCGGACAGACGGCCACCGCGATCGCCGAAGGCCCTGTCTTCACCGAGCAGACCTGGGACTTGGAATACCACCACGCACTGGGTGAGACGGCATCCCGCTTCATGCAAGGACTGGCCGAGGGCAAGATCCTCGGTCGACGATCAGTGGATGGTCGGGTGCTCGTACCTGCGCGTTCCTACGATGACCGGACCCACTCCAAAACAGGTGAGTGGGTCGAGGTCGGAAACACGGGCACCATTGAGATGTCGACCTTCGTGTACGAGCCGTTCAAGGGCCTTCCTGCACCTCCCTACGCCATCGCTTACGCCACACTTGACGGTGCCGACACGGCACTCGTGGGATACGTGCGTGGTGTTGATCTGGCAGACCAGGCCGCTGCGATCAAGGCGATTGCGATCGGCACACCCATTGTGGTGCGGTTTGCAGAAGAGCCCACCGGAACGGCCGCTGACTACTGGTTCGAACTGGCCCAGCCAGTTAGTGAATGATTGCTCGCGCGACTGTGTTGGGGGCACCAATAGTCGATGGCACGGCCGGGAACACAATGCGTGTTATGAGCCTTTGTTCCCCGGCGCAGTTCGTTTCGACACAGATCCCTGTCCCCACGCCGACCTCAGGTGAGCTTCTCATTCGAGTGACGGCGTGCGGGGTCTGCGGACATGATCTCCTCGCAGCTAGCGGTCTCCTATCAGCTGAAAATGGCGCGGTGCTCGGCCATGAGATCTCCGGCACCGTTGAATCCGTGGGATCACCCGACCTGACAGCATGGCTGGGTACGAGAGTCGCGTTGGTGCAGCGTCGGTCCTGCGGTGAGTGCGCCGATTGCATCGCTAAGCACACGTCACAGTGCCGGTCTGGTCCGGGCTTCTATGGTGATGATATTCAGGGTGGTTTCGCCGAATTTGTCCTGGCTGACCCGCGCAATGCCGTTGCGATTCCAGACAATATTGACGGCGTTACGGCTGCGTTTCTTTCCTGCGGTGTGGGCACGGGGTTAAGAGCGCTGCGTGCCGCGAAGTTGGAGGAATCTGACGTAGTTCTCGTGACAGGTGCGAGCGGTGGCGTGGGCCTGCATACAGTCCAGCTGGCCAAGCATTTTGGTCTGCGCGTTATCGCGACGACTTCCCGCGAGGCTTCCACCGAGGCATTGATGCAAGCTGGCGCGACGGAAGTCATCGTGGACCCGACGGTCGGGAAGATCCGGGAAGTCGCTGCAAGACTTGGGCGACTTCGTGGCGTCGATGCAGCCATCGAAATCACGGGGGCTCCGCTTTTCGCCACAAGCCTTCGTTCGCTGGCTCCCGGCGGTCGTTTAGTTCTGGTCGGAAACGTCCGGCCAGAAGTACTTGCGCTCGACCCCGGGCTGAGCATCGTCAAAGAACTCCAGATCATCGGATCTGCCCACGCCACCCGAGAGGATCTGGTCGAGGTCGTCGACCTCGTCGCCTCGGGGTCCATCCACCCGATCGCGTCGCGTGTATTTGCGTTGAATGACCTACCCAAGGCATTCGCCGCACTGCGTTCACGGTCTTACACAGGAAGAGCGGTAGTCGTTCCATGAATCCCGTATCGATGTCCTTGCAGGTTCCTGACAGCATTGTTGGACCGATCCCCTGGCTCGAAAATCACCTCCCACCGACTTGTCAGACGCTGCCGGAGCTGCTGGACTTTCAAGCTTCAATTCACCCGGACGCTCCAGCGCTCGTCGCCGGCACAACCCGTCTGACTTACCGAGAGTTTTCAGACCGTGTTGGGCGATTCGCAGCGGTGCTCCAGAACCTTGGCATTACGGCTGAGTCGAGAGTGGCGCTCTTGGGGACCAACACGGAGGAATGGCTCGTTGCCGCGTTCGCGTCGTTGCGTCTCGGCGTGTCCCTAGACACGTTCAATACCTGGGTTCTGTCCTGGGATCTCCAACAGCTCATGGAAGCATCTAGCACTCAGCTGCTCATAATGGTGCCGTCTGTTCGATCAACGGATATGTTGGGCCAGCTCCGACAGCTGGTTCCGGAGTTTTGGGATTCTTCGCCCGGAGAGGTCATGAGCGCGCAGTTCCCAGACTTGACGCATTTGATCGTTCTTGGTGGTGATTTCGCTGAAACGCCAATGCCAGCTGGGGGGCAATCATTTGATGATTTGATTACCCGTGCCGAAGATTGGCCTGTCCCACCGAATGCTGCTATCGGAACAGAAGCCGCGTTGGTTATGTACACATCTGGAACAACCCAGCGGCCCAAAGCGGTTCCGTTGCGGCATCGGCATCTTATTGAGAACGGCTATGCCATAGGAACTCGGATGGGGTTGACTGGTGAGGACCGCGTGTGGTTGAGTTCACCTCTTTTCTGGAGTTTCGGCGGTGCCAACGCCACGATGGCGACGCTGACCCACGGTGCCTGTCTCGTCCTGCAGGAACATTTTTCTGCTGACGAAGCAGCGACACTTCTTGCTGACGAGCGATGTACTGCTGCCTATCTGCTTCCTAGCCTGTCGTTGGTCCTGGCAGAGGAAGTTGGCGAACGGATTCGAGCAATCGATTCACTGCGAACAGGCTTGGTTATTGGCCGGCCGGACGAGGTAAAACGGGTCGCCGTGGACCTCGGAATCGGTGAAATCTGCAATGTCTACGGTTCAACGGAGGTCTATGGCAATTGCTGTGTCACCCCTCACACGATGTCGTTGGATGAGCGGATCACTACACAGGGTCCACCTCTGCAGGGCGTAGAAGTGCGCGTTGTTGATCTGCAGACGGGGGAAGTTGTTCCAATGGGGGATGACGGTGAGTTGCAGATCCGAGGCCGAGTGACTGAGGGATATGTCGACAACGCAGAAGCGACCGAGGCCGCAATCACTGCCGATGGCTGGTATCGCACCGGCGATGCGGGGCTCATCCGGCCAGACGGTACCGTTCAGTTCCTGAGCCGGCATACAGACATGATCAAGACCTCAGGTATCAACGTTTCTCCTGCGGAAGTCGAAGCCTTCATTGAGAGCAGCCCCTCCGTCGACGAAGTCGCGGTGGTCGGAGCCCCCCACCCGGGCCGGGGCGAAGTGCCTATCGCATTCGTGGTGCTTCATAGCGGCGAAAAAACGACGGCCGAAGACATACGAAGCTTCTGTAAGGGTTCGATTGCGGGATACAAAGTGCCGTGGGCGGTGAAGATCGTGTCTGAGCTTCCGCACACGCCGACCGGCAAGATGGTGAGAAAAGATCTCATCGGATCTGCGACCGCCATCGTCGAGTCACTTCTCGTCGAACGATAATCCGATCGATCCAAACTCAGGGGGAAATCAGAACATGCGCGAAAATATAGGAGATAACTGGGGACGATGGGGTGATCTCGATGAGATCGGTGCACCCAATCTCATTGACCACGCAAAAGTACGCGATGCTGTCGGTTTGGTGAATCAAGGCCGGGTTATTTCTCTCGCGCAGCCCCTCGGCCCAGCAGCTGGCGTGCCAGGGCACCGCAATAGGGGGTCGCGATTCATGGACAGGGATGCCGGGGATTATGCCCTTGGCGCCCGGTCGCCAGGGGGTTTCCGTTTCGCCGAGGACACGGTTCAGCTGTCCACTCACAGCGGCACGCATATGGATGCCCTCGCTCATGTGTGGGAGGGGGATGAACTCTTCAACGGACATTCGTCGGCTAATGTTCGATCGACGACGGGCGCGAAGAAGTTGGGTGCGGACAAGCTCCAACCCTGTGTGACTCGAGGTGTACTCCTTGATTTTGTCGCCGCGACTGGTTCGGGTCTTCCATCCTCAACACCGATCGGATCGGTTGAATTGGTGGAGGCGTACCGACGAGCCAATGTAACGCCATCTCCCGGCGATGCGGTGTTGCTTCGGACAGGCTGGTGGGACTCGACTGGTTTCAGTGACGAATACTTCGCTTTAGAGCCAGGGCTGTCAGATGATGGTGCTCAATGGCTTGCCGAGAGAGACGTCGCGTACGTTGGCGCCGACAACTATGCCGTGGAGGTGCAACCCGACCCCGGCGGAGCCACCTTCCCCGTCCATCTCAGGCTGCTCCACAAATTTGGTGTACCCCTGATCGAGAACCTCGACCTAAGGGAGCTTGCGGGCACCGGCATAGGGACATTCCTGCTAGTTCTAGCACCTATTGGTCTACAGGGATCTACCGGCAGCCCCCTCAATCCACTGGCTGTGGTGTAGATGGGCCTCTCACCTACTTGGCCGAAGCCGACAAGTAGCCCCGATGCACCCTTACACGGCATGCGCGTGCTGGATCTGAGCCAGCAGCTGCCCGGACCGTACGCGACACAACTTCTTGCCGCGCTGGGAGCCACCGTGGTGAAGATAGAACCACCTCAGGGTGACGCGGCCCGGCACCTTGATCCAAAGATGTTCGCCAATGTCAACGCCGGCAAGGTGACGTATTTCCTGAACCTCAAGGAGGATCACTCCAAGCTCGCACTCTACTCCCTCATTGCCGGTGCGGACGTCTTCGTCGAGGGATACCGCCCGGGTGTCACACGCCGGCTCGGGTGTGACTACGTGACGCTGACCAAATATAAGGCCAACATCGTCTACTGCTCAATCTCGGGCTTCGGCCAGGAAGGGCCACGCGCGACTCGCCCCACTCACGATATCTCCTTGCAGGCAATCGCCGGCGCATTACCGCCGGGAGCCCAACTCGATCGGATCGGTGTGCCGTGGGTCGACCTGGCAACTGCCACCACGGCGGCACTCACCATCGTCGCCGCCTATCATCGCGGTGCGGGTGGATACATTGACAGCAGCATGCTGGACTCGGCCATCGCATGGGCAGGAATTAAGCCCGATGCCGTTACGTCACTGGAACCGACTTACGGAACCGTAGTCACCCTAGACGGCATAACTATGATCATCGCCATCCTCGAGGACACCATGTGGATGCGTCTGTGTCAGGCCGTCGGCTGGTCCGATTGGAAACACGATGAGGCGCTGGAGAAGTATTCCGACCGACGGCGCCACGCCCAAACGATTCGTCATCGCCTCGACCAAACAATCGGCGGACTGACGGCCCACGAGCTGGTCGAGCTAGCGATAACTCACGACTTGCCCATTGAACGCTTCGACGAAGAACTTCCCGATGCCATGGAGCAGAGAGAAGGTCGCTCCGGTGCTCCCGGTCATCCGCCGCACAGCACCATACCCATCCCCGCGGCATGGCAGAGTCGGCTAACCCCATTCCTAGGAAAGCCGCACCCGTGAGGACGAAAATCGACCACCTACGACTGGACGTTGTCGGTCCGGTTGCCACACTTACATTGAACCGGCCCGAAAGACATAACGCCCTGTCGTTGGACATGTACCATCAGATTCCTGAAATGTTGTCTCGACTTGAGATTGACCGTACAGTTTCTTCACTCGTGATTCGAGGGTGTGGTTTGCGGGCTTTTTCAGCGGGAGCTGATATCACGGAATTCACCACGGTGCGAGCGGGAGCCGAAGGTGCGCGCCTATATAACTTAGCCGTGGCCGAAGCGGAAAGGGCCATCAGTAACTTCCACGCACCCACAATCGCCATGGTGCATGGTTTTTGCATTGGCGGAGGATGTGGCCTGGCTCTCAGTTGCGATCTTCGGCTGGCTGATACAGCTGCTGCCTTCGGTATCACCCCTGCGCGGCTTGGGTTTGCATACAGCCTCGAATCCACGAAACGCCTCATGGATCTGGCAGGACCTGCGGAGGCGAGTTATCTCCTGTTCTCCGGCCGCCGAGTAAGCGCGGAGCGAGCCCTTTGGAATGGTTTGGTCAACGAAGTTCACCCGCCTGAAGAGTTGGAAAAGGTGACCTATGAACTCGCCGTCGAGATTTCCAAGCGCGCGCCCATGTCACTCCGTGCAACGAAAGAAATCATTGGACTAGTCCGAGCGGGGCAGGTCCGAGACGACGATTACACGACGGCACTTCGAAACGATCTCTTTGAATCCAGCGACTACATCGAGGGCGTTGAAGCTTTTCTAGGCAAGCGTCCGCCACATTTTTCTGGCTGCTGAAATCGACAGCTCTTATCTGAACATTCGAGGCTGCGGAATTTCCTTGTTGCGTTCTCCGGAGGGAAGTTACATTCGGGTAGTCGGATTGCAACTTCGAGTATCCGAAACATGTGACTGGACAAAGTTGACCAGCGCCATCAAGGGGGATGTATACACATGATCAGACACACCAACGGCTCTCGTTTTGAGCACCGAAAGCGCGTACTACTTGCCTCAACGGCTATAGCAGTATTACTTACAGTTGTCGGCTGCAGCGGACAGACCTCCGGAAACAGTGGCGACACTATCAACATTGGTCTTCCGCATCCGCTGACCGGGGCATGGGCCGACGGCGGGCAAAACGCGCTCAACGGAGCGATGCTCGCGATTGAGGACATCAACGCCGCAGGTGGAATCAAGTCTCTCGACGGCTTGAAGCTTAAGGGCGTTCAGGCTGACACCAGTTCGGATGATCCCGGCCAGGCTGCCACCGTCACACGGCGTCTGATTGAACAGGAAAACGTCAGCGCCCTTATTGGCTCCTATGTATCGGCATTTACCATCACGGCCTCCACCGAAGCGGAAAAGGCCGGCGTGCCAATCCTGAGTCAGTCCTACGCCGACACGCTGACCGACCGCGACTATAGCTACTTCTTTCAACTCCCACCTACAGCGACGGCACTCGGCCAATCCATCGTGCCGTATGTCCAGGATGCATACGCTGAGATTGGAATCACCCTGCAGAAGGTCTCGGTTCTGGCCTCGGACGACGCGTCAATCGAAGCTCAAGGAAGAGCCGCGATTGCCGAAGCTGAAAGCGCTGGACTCGACGTTGTCAGCCAGGCGTTTTACCCTCAGGCACTCAGCGATGCAACGGTGATTGTTCTTGAAGCGCTGCGCGCTGATCCCGACGTCATATTCCTCGGCGGTCCTACGGGGGCCGCGGTAACTATCGTGAATACGCTCCGGAGCCTCGATTACGAGGGACCGATCGTCGGACTGGGCGGTGGCGGAATCCTCTCTCCCGATTTTGGAAAGCTGCTCGGCGACAACGTCGATGGAATTCTGAGCCAAGCCGGCTGGAACTGGGACATGCCCTATGACGGCCTAGAAGACATCAGTACGCGGTACACGCAGGAGTATGACACCAAGTTCATGCCCCAGGAAGCGGGTGAATCCTACGTTGCAGCCTGGATCCTTGCAGGTGCCATCGACGATGCCGCAAGCACCGATCCGGAGAAGATCGCGGAGGTGCTGCGCAAGACAGACTTCACCTCGGGTCCGGCATCATTCATGCCCGCTGGAACAGTCAGCTTCGACACGAAGGGCCTGAACGAGGACGTGTTTCCTATCATGATCCAGTGGCAGGAGGGCGTCACGCGCACCGTGTGGCCGCTCGACGTCCAAGCTAGCAAGCCGCAGTAGTTGGCCCCGGGGTGGCGGGCCAAGGCATCAATGCAGCCCACCGCCACCCCCACCGTGCCGTCTACTTCTGACTGAAGGACCAGACACAATGGAAATCCTCGCTCAAACAGTTCTAACAGGGCTCTTGCTCGGCGGCGTTTACGGACTCATCGCTATGGGGCTCAGCCTCGTGTTCGGCGTGATGCGAATCATTAACTTCGCGCACGGCAACATCGTATTGCTCGGTATGTACACAGTACTGATGCTCTACACAACCCTGGGAATCAACCCATTCCTGGCTCTTCTCATTGTTGTACCGGTCGGTCTGCTGCTGGGCGCTGTCCTACAGTCTGTTCTCTTCGCGCGACTTCGTGACGCAGGCGAGCTTCCGCAGCTCCTGCTCACTCTCGGTCTGGGCATCATCATCCAGAGCATTGTGCAGGTTGTTTTTTCTCCGGGACAAAGATCTCTCACCGGGTTCGCTTGGGGTAGTGAGCTCGTCGATATCGGTGGGATTTACCTGCGACCCGCACACGTCGTCGGATTCGTGATTGCTATCGCCATCACCATCGGCCTGACATTCATCCTCAAACGGACCGACTTTGGCCGCCAAATGCGCGCAACGGTCGACGACGCAGAGATCGCAGAATCGTCCGGCGTCAGGTCCAAGCGGATTTACATCATTGCTGTTGGGATCGGTACCTCTATCGCCCTCGTTGCCGGTGGAGTTCTCGTAACCTACCAGCCCGCCTCGCCCACCTTGGGGAACGAATTCCTAGTCCTCGCCTTCGTCGCTGTCGTCCTCGGCGGCCTTGGAAATATCATGGGCGCCTTCATCGGCGGTTTGATCGCCGGCACAGTTCAGCAGCTGACCGCAGCGTTCGTCTCCGTCGGTTTGCAAGACGTCGGATTGTTCACTCTGTTCATCCTCGTACTGATCTTCCGACCTAACGGACTATTCGGACGGAAGGAAATCACAGCATGATTCTCAAGCCTGGCACGATCGGTGGGATTCTCTTTTTCGTTGTCGCTGCGACTTTGCCTCTCTGGCTCCTTCGGGGGCCCTACCTGCAGGGCATTGGAGTTACCGCCCTCATCGTGGCCTCCCTAGCCGTGGCATGGAACATCGTCGGCGGATTGGGAGGACGACTCTCGTTCGGCCACGCTGCTTTCTTCGGAGTCGGGGGATACACCAGCTCCTTGCTCTTGATCAACTTCAATATCTCCCCATGGATCGGTGGACTGGCCGGAATGCTTGTGGCGGGCATACTTGCACTGCTATTGGGATCGATCACGGTCCACCTGCGAGGAATCTACTTCACCCTCGTCACGTTCGTCTTCGCTCTCATCCTGCTCAACCTTGCGCGCACTGTCTCATCCATCACTGGTGGTGACGTGGGACTCAGCCTTCCCCTCATCCAGCCGTCATTCGGAATGCTGCAATTTCGCGACCAAATCAACTATTACTACGTCGCTCTCGGGCTCCTGCTGGTGTACGTAATTATCGCGGCATTCATCATCAAGTCGCCGTTTGGGTATCGACTTAAATCGGTTCGAGACGATGAGCAGGTCGCACGAGCGCTTGGTGTTCACACCAACCAAGTCAAGATTCAGGCATTCGTTCTCAGCGCGATGATGGTTTCTTTCGCGGGAACTCTTATGGCGCAACACGGCTTGTTTATCGATCCTGGCAGTGCCTTTGGCGTCGATCGTTCAGTCGAGATGGCGCTTGGCGCGATCTTCGGCGGCATCGGTACGCTATGGGGGCCTGTCGTCGGCGGGATCGCCGTCGTCGCGATCGGTGAAGCAGCAAATAATGCCCTTCAAGACGTCTTTGCCGGTGCCGACACCCTTGTCTACGGCATCGTGCTCGTCGCGGTCGCGCTGTGGCTGCCTGGAGGTGTCGCGTCCATATCTGGACTCTTCAGAAAAAAGACCGGAAAACGGAGAAAACCGACATCTCAGGAAGATGAAACTGAGTCGATGAATAAGCCTGAGGCTGTGATAACACGATGAAACCATCACTCATAAGCATGGAAATGGCGTCGAAGTCCTTTGGCGGAGTCCAGGCAGTTCGCGATGTCACGATCGATATTCAGGCGGGGGGAATCATCGCTCTCGTCGGCCCCAACGGTGCCGGAAAGAGCACGCTATTTGACTTGATGACGGGGGTCCAAAAACTTGACTCTGGCAAGCGAATAGTTGCTGGACGTGACATGACGAGTTCCGCCAGCCACCAGATCGCAAATGTAGGTATCTCCCGGACTTTCCAAAAGGTGCGCCTCTTCCCATCCATGACGGCCCTCGAGAATGTACTCGTCGGAGGGCTCCAGAAACATTCATCAGTCGAATCATCCAAAGCGGCCGCCTACAAAGCCCTGGAACGACTCGGCCTGCAAGACCGCGCACAGAATAGGCCCGCGGAGCTCACGCTAATCGACCGAAAGAGGCTTGAAATGGCCCGAGCTCTCGCGTCAGAGCCGTCACTCTTACTACTCGACGAAGTCATGACAGGGCTTACTCCTCGCGAGGTGGAGGACGCTGTTGCGCTGATACACCAGCTCACCGATGAAGGAGTGACTGTGGTGCTCGTTGAGCACCTGCTGAAAGTCGTTATGCGTATCAGCAGGCGAGTGCTCGTTCTCAACCATGGCCTACTCATTGCGGATGGAACACCAACAGAAGTTCAGAACAATCCTGCTGTAGTTGAAGCTTATATCGGTGTCCCAAAGAAGGACCACAATGCTAACAGTTGAGAACATTCAGGCCCGTTACGGCGATGCGACGGCGCTCCACGGCATCTCACTCGACGTCACTGACGGTCAAGTTACAGGGATTCTTGGCTCGAATGGAGCAGGAAAATCTACGCTCCTTAAAGTTATCGCTGGGCATCTCAAGCCCGCGGGAGGAACAGTTTTCCTGGACGGCGAGCCCATCACCGGCCTGCCGCCATATGCTATTGCTGAACTCGGCATAGCCCTCGTCCCTGAGGGGCGTCGAGTATTCGCAAACCTAACCGTCGAAGACAACCTACTCGTTGGCGGCTCATCCAAGAGGGCGAAACCGAAACGCGCTGAAGCACTGCGAGATGTATTCGAGCTCTTTCCACGCCTTTCTGAGCGCCGAGCTCAATCCGGCGGAACGCTCTCAGGCGGTGAACAGCAAATGCTCGCCATTGGTCGAGCACTGATGCTGCGTCCGCGCATCATCCTTCTCGACGAGCCATCGTTGGGACTCGCACCGTTGATAACCGATCTTGTATTCGAAACCATTCGTACGATCGCCGAGACAGGAGTGACGATGCTATTAGTCGAGCAAAACGCCTCACTTGCCCTCTCAACCGCAGATTATGGTTACGTACTGGAGCACGGAAGGGTCGTATTCTCGGGTGATAGAGCGACGTTGCGGACATCTCCGGAGGTTCAGGAAGCTTACCTCGGGGTTGAGGCTCATGCCACAGAAGGTGGAAGAGCATAAGTGTGGACGTTAACGACGTTTGCCGTGGTGATACGAACTAGTACGTTGCGCCGTTCGGAGGGATAGCTGTTAGCGTCGACCGAAAATAGGGCCAGTATCGCCCATTTGAAAACACAGATATTGGTCCTGTTTTCAAGGCACTATTGGCCCCGTTTTGGCCCGGCGTTAACAATAGCCAGAGGCACACAGGTATCGTAGGTGTCCCGCCTAAGGGCCAAGTGTCCGTCTGTGAGGTCGCAGTCTCGGAAGGCCCGTTGCCTTTGTCGAAGACCACGGCGTGACGGTCCCAGTTCTTGATCCACGGGGTCTGACCAGTAATGGAACGGTGGTTGGCGCTAAGGGTTGAGGTGGCGGTAGATCGTCGCGCACGGCGATCAAAGACGGGCTGGACATGGTGGTGGTTTCCTAGTTCTCGCCCTACGTCATGCGGCGGACTTGCTGTTAGCTACTGGCCTCACCCGATNAATGATGGGAAGAGGCTTGAGGCTGTGTGACCCTAACCCTGACTGACGTCCTTCCGAGGACTGTCTTTTACGTGATCTGTCCGCGGTCTCAAGGCTGCTCAAGGTGCGCTGGCCAGGCGGACATGACTTTATAGGAGCCTGCAGCGAATTCCCATTACCGTCTTGTCTGCCCACCTGGCCAACGTGCTCATCATTTACCCAGATGGACGCGAAGGAAAGGCAATTTCATCATGGCAACAGAGATACCGAATGTCATCGTCGGCGTCGACACGCACTCCGATACTCACTACGTCGCCATGATCGACGAGCACGGCAAACACCTAGCTGCTGAAGAGTTCCTGGCGGTCGGGTCCGGTTACCGGAAGATCCTCGCCTTCATCACCCGCTTCGGTCTGGTCATCGGCGTGGGCGTCGAAGGAACCGGCAGTTATGGGGCCGAACTGAGTCGAGTTCTAAGGACAGCAGGACTCCCCGTTCACGAGGTCAACCGACCCAACCGTCAAGCGCGGCGTCTACGCGGTAAATCGGATCCTTTGGACGCCTACCAGGCTGCGGAATCAGTCCTGGCGGAACGAGGCACGTCGACGCCGAAAAGCAAGGACGGCCCCGTCGAATGCCTCCGCGTCCTCCGCGCCGCTCGCACCTCATCAATGAAGGCTCGCACTATCTCAATCAACCAGATCAAGGGAATCCTCGTCTCCGCTCCCGAGCAAGTGCGCAGCCGGTTTCGCGCCTTGACGAGCGCCCAACTCATCCCGGCGTTGGAGCGCTCCCGTCCAATGGGAAACCTCACGGACCCTGACAACGTAACGGCTCTGACTTTGAAGAAACTCGCCGCCCGCTACCAATTTCTCGAGCGGGAGATTCTTGACACCGATAAAGCGCTGGCGGAGATCCTCAGGGACTGCGCGCCGCTGTTGCGGGACGTCCCCGGTGTTGGCATCGAAGTAGCGAGCCAGCTCCTCGTCACCGTCGGTGATAACCCTGAACGCATCGCAACTGAAGCGCAGTTCGCGGCCCTTGTCGGCGTCGCCCCCATTCCAGCGTCATCCGGCAAGACGAGCCGGCACAGGCTCAGCCGCGGCGGCGACAGAGCAGCCAACGCCGCAGTCCACCACGTCGTCGTGTCACGCCTCGCCACAGACTCCCGGACGAGAGAATATGCGGCCCGACGAACGGCTCAAGGCAAGACCAAGAAAGAAATCATGCGCTGCCTGAAACGATACGTTTCCCGGGAGCTCTACCGTCAGCTCACCAACCCGCAAGCGGCGCCCACAGTCACTGACCTACGCACCGCGCGCCAGGAGTCCACATCACCCTTCGCGAGGCTGCATGCCACTTCAACACCTGGCCTGGCACCCTTTCTCGAATTGAACGAGGCCTCAGTCGAGACGACAACCTCGCTAACCAATTCCGGGACTGGCTCCATGAGCAAAAAGAAACCCAAAATATCAATTGACAACTATAGGAGCATCACGTAGGGGTGAACCGTCCCTGATTTCCTGCCGCTTTCTTTCTAGTGAAAGGATTCGGTTATGCCCAAGAAATACCCAGATGAGGTTCGTGAGCGAGCGGTTCGTATGACGGTTGATCGTGTGAAGGATTATCCGTCGATGTGGGCCGCGTGCCGCGAACTGGCCCCCAAACTCAATGTCGGCCCGGAAACGTTGCGGAAGTGGGTCAGGCAGGCGCAATCCGACGCGGGAGAACGGACCGGTCCAACGAGCGAAGAGCTCGAGGAGATCAAGCGC
>NZ_SOGP01000025.1:0-162789 GCF_004403435.1 Cryobacterium sp. TMT1-66-1 | reverse complement strand
AACCCGGAAGCTAAGACTCTCAGCGCCGATGGTACTGCAGGGGGGACCCTGTGGGAGAGTAGGACACCGCCGGACTTAACTTAGAAACACCAGAAAAGCCATCCCTCCGGGGATGGCTTTCCTGCGTTAACAGGCCACCCACGGGTGGCCCTGTTTTCGTTAAGCCGCTCTCCGGCGACCGCGTTCAGTAGCGTTCTCAAGACCCCGGCCGTACGCCTGCGGGGTGACGGCGCATCCGCTGCTCAGCTCAAACACTCGAACTCGGCACCCCGCGAACACCCCGCGAATACCCCGACACCCCGCCTACAACGTGGACGCTGTGCGAGCTGCGACGTGCTGCAGCCGCGGTAAGAGCGGGCGTCTGGCGGAATGGCGTTGCATCTTGATAGGTAGGTTCTCAGCGGGGTTTTGCGCTAGGGATTAGGCTTGGTCTGTCTGTCGAAATGCCGGACTAATTACACAGGAGATACAAGTGAGCCCTTCAGGACCCCGCGACGGCGATTCCCGTAACAACGGTCAGGATGACCGTCGTTCGAACCAGAGTGGCCGACCCTCGAACGGGCGACCTTCCGGTGGCCGTGATGGTGCCAAGCCTCCCTACCGTGGCAACTCCGACCGCCCCCAGCAGGGTGGAGAACGGCCGCCGTATCGCGGTAACTCTGATCGGCCCGCCTATGGCGGCAATGACCGGGCTCCGTACCGTGGTAACTCGGATCGTCCGGCCCAGGGCGAGCGTGCTCCATACCGTGGCAACTCTGACCGCCCCTCCGGTGGCAATGACCGGGCTCCGTACCGTGGCAATTCGGATCGTCCGGCCCAGGGCGAGCGTCCTCCGTACCGGGGAAACTCTGATCGTCCTGCCCAGGGTGACCGTGCCCCGTACCGTGGCAACTCTGACCGACCGTCCGGCGGCAACGATCGTGCTCCCTACCGTGGCAACTCTGACCGCCAGGCGCAGGGCGAGCGTCCTCCGTATCGGGGCAACTCTGACCGCCCGGCGCAGGGCGAGCGTCCTCCGTATCGGGGTAGCTCTGACCGCCCGGCGCAGGGCGAGCGTCCTCCGTATCGGGGTAGCTCTGACCGCCCGGCGCAGGGTGAGCGTCCTCCGTATCGGGGTAGCTCTGACCGCCCGGCGCAGGGTGAGCGTCCTTCGTACCGTGGCAACTCTGATCGTCCGTCCGGCTCCAACGATCGCGCTCCATACCGGGGCAACTCTGATCGCCCTGCCCAGGGCGGGGACCGTAAGCCGTGGGCCAAGGATGGCGCACGGCCCGACCGCAGCGATCGGCCGAGCAACGACCGACCGCGCAGCGACAACGACAGCAAGCCGTGGACCCAGCGCGGCGGTTCACCGAACCGTGCCGGTGCCCCGCGCGTCGACGCCGGCAAGAAGCTGTGGACCCGCGACGGCGCTCCGGCCCGTAACGACCGCGATGCCCGCGTCGTCGAAGAGGAGATGACCGAAGAGCAGCGCATGCAGCGTGAGCTGCGTTCGGTGCGTCCCCGTCACGATGACCCCGAGCTTCCCGACGACATCACGGCCAACGACCTCGACCGCATTGCGCGGAACGAGCTGAAGACCCTGACCAAGGAGAACGCCGAGACCGTTGGCCGCCACCTGGCCATGGCGGCACGCGTCATCGAGGAGAACCCGCAGCTCGCCCACCAGCACGTGATGAGCGCCGCCCGCCGGGCCGGCCGAATTGGAGTTGTGCGCGAGAGCCTCGCGATCACCGCTTATGCCACCGGCGACTTCGCTCTGGCCCTGCGCGAACTGCGCACCTACCGTCGCATTTCCGGCTCGAACGACCAGCTGCCCCTCATGGTCGACAGCGAACGTGGCGTGGGCCGTCCCGACCGGGCTCTCGAGCTTGGTCGCTCGGTCGACCGCAGCACGCTGTCCCCGTCCGTACAGGTTGGTCTGGCCATCGCCATGTCGGGGGCACGCCTCGACCTCGGTGAAACGGATGCCGCGCTCGTTGAACTCGAAATTCCCCAGCTCAACCCCAACACGGCCTTCTCCTACAGCCCCGAGCTGTTCGCCGCGTACGCAGAGGTTCTGAGCGAACTCGGCCGCGAGGACGAAGCTGACGAGTGGCTCGAACGGGCCTCTCGCGCTGATGCCGCCCTCGGTGCCTCCGGTGACGATGACGAAACCATCGAAATCGAAGAGATGGAAGAGGACGACGATGACGCCCTCGCCGACTTTGCGGCTGACGCCGGCGATGATGACGACGATGACGAATCGGTCGACGCCGGCGAGGCTGCTCGTGCAGTTGCCGCGGCCGGCCTCGGCGATGCTCCGGCGACGGCCGTTGATCCAGCGTCTGCCGTTGAGGTTGACGACGCCGACGACCAGACGAACGCCGAGGACGACGCTGCGGCATCCGTTTCGCAGGATGACGAAACGGAGCCGGATGCTGCATCGCCGAAAGCCTGAGTCGGCGACGCCACTCGATGGCGTTGACGTGCTGCTGGCCGATCTGGACGGTGTGGTTTATGCGGGTCCGGCGGCGATTCCGTTCGCCGTTGAAAGCCTGAACCGTGCCGCTGACACGATGCGCGTGGGCTACATCACCAACAATGCCTCGCGTACCGACCAGTCGGTTGCCGACCACCTCACCCAACTCGGGCTGAGCGTGGCCGCAGCGGATGTCGTCACCTCTCCCCAGGCAGCCGTGCGGCTGCTCGCTGAGCAGGTGGCACCCGGCTCGAGCATCCTCGTGGTGGGTGGCGACGGTCTGGTCGATGAGGTGGTCAAGGGCGGTTTCGTCGTGACGCGCTCGGCCGACGACAAGCCGGCCGCCGTCATCCAGGGTTTCTCACCCGACGTCGGCTGGGTGCACCTGGCCGAAGCGGCGTTCGCATTGAATGCCGACGGCGTGGGCACCGGAATTCCGTGGATCGCGACCAACACCGACTGGACCATTCCGGTGGCCCGCGGCATCGCTCCCGGCAACGGAACGCTTGTTTCCGCCGTGCACACGGCTGTGGGCCGGCTGCCGCTCGTGGCAGGCAAACCCGAAGCGGCCATCTTTCTGGAGGCGACTCGGCGGTTCAACGCGAAGAACGCGCTCTTCATCGGCGACCGGCTCGACACCGACATTCTCGGTGCCAACCGGGCCGGCATCCCCGCCGTACTCGTGCTCACCGGCATCGACCGGGCCAAACAAGCCCTCGCCGCCGACAAGGAGTCGCGGCCGGCGTTCATCATCGAAAACCTGCAGCAACTGCACGAGCCGTACCCGGAAACGGTGTTCTCCAAGGACGGTTCGACCGCGACGGTGAACGGGGCCAGCGTGCGGGTGCATGGCAACGACGTGCAAATTCTCAAGGCAGGCGACGGCGGGGTCAACCTGCTGCGCGCGGCCTGCGCCGCGATTTACCGATCCGGGCGGGCGATTTACGGCCTCAACGTTCCGGAGCGACTGTATCTCGAGCAGTAGCCTAGAGCTGTGAACCCCGAACCAGAATCGGTCGATCTCGCGGCGCAACTCGTCGACATCGAGACCCAGCCGCTCGAAGCGCGCGCTGAGGCCTTTGGGCAGCTGCACGAGCAGCTGCGCGAACAACTCGAGAACGCCGACACCGACCAGGCGGGCCAGGCGTGACCGACGCCTCCGTGCCGAATTTTCGCCGAGACCATGAAACAGACCCATTTATGCCCGAGCACGTGAACGACGCTGACCCGACCGATACCGCCCCGCTTGACGGCCCGCCAGAACGGATGCCCGCCTCCCGCCTCGACGCTGCCCTCGCCGATCGTGGCCTGGTTCGGTCCCGAACGGTCGCTGCCAAACTCATCGCCGACGGCCTCGTCACGGTCAACGGAGTGCCGGTCGTGAAGGCCAGCACCAAAGTAGACGCGGACGCCGTTCTCGAGGTGGCCGCGACCGACCACTACGTCAGCCGGGGCGCCCACAAACTCAATGCAGCGCTCGACGCCTTCAACCTCGACGTCAGCGGCCGCACGGCTCTCGACGCCGGAGCGAGCACCGGCGGGTTCAGCCAGGTGCTGCTCGAACGCGGCGCCGCTCAGGTGATCGCCGCCGATGTCGGCCACGGCCAGCTGGCAGCGCAACTGAAGACCGAGCCGCAGCTGTTGCTGGTCGAGGGGTACAACATCCGCTATGCGACCCCGGAAACGCTCGCCGTGGCATCCGGAATCGCGACCCGTCCCGACCTCGTCGTGGCCGACCTGTCGTTCATCTCACTGACCACCGTGTTGCCGGCCCTCGTGGCCACGGCCGCACCCGGCGCCGACTTCGTGCTGCTGATCAAGCCGCAGTTCGAGGTGGGTCGCGGCGGCATTCGCGAGGGCATCGTGCACGATAGGGGCCTGCGCAGCGACTCGGTGGCCGGCGTGCTCTGGGCCGGCTGGGACCTGGGCCTGAAGACCTGCGGCGTCATCGCCTCACCCATCATTGGGGCGGCCGGAAATCACGAGTATCTGTGCTGGATGAGCGCCACGGCCGGCACAAATCCGACAGAATGGATGGACCGGGTCGATTCCGTGGTGGGAGCGTGACGAGATGAGTGACACCCCGCGGTATTTTCTGATTGTGGCGCACACCGGCCGGGCCGACTCGCTCGAGGCCGCCGCGACGGTCTGCGAGCAGCTCATCGCTGCCGGCGCCGTGCCCGTGCTCGCGCTCGATGAGCGGGCCGACCTGCTCGCTTCATCGCCCGAACTGAACGGCCACATTGCCATTCTCGGGGAAACCGTAAAAACCGCCGAACTCGAGCTGGTCATCGTGCTCGGCGGCGACGGCACCATCCTGCGATCGGCCGAACTCGTGCGCGGCTGCTCGGCACCGCTGCTCGGTATCAACCTTGGCCACGTGGGTTTTCTCGCCGAGAGCGAGCGTGACGACCTCGGCGAGGCCGTGCGTCGAGCACTCAAGGGCGACTACGAGGTCGAAGAACGCCTCGCCCTCTCGGTGCGGGTCAAGGTCGCCGACGAGGTCGTCTACGAAACCTGGGCGCTCAACGAGGTCACCGTCGAAAAAGCCAGCCGCGAACGCATGATCGAGGTCGTCGTCGAGGTTGACGGTCGTCCGCTGTCGTCGTTCGGCTGCGACGGCGTCGTGCTCTCGACCCCGACCGGCTCGACCGCCTACTCGTTCTCGGCCGGCGGCCCGATCGTCTGGCCCGGCGTCGAAGCGCTGCTGCTGGTGCCGCTCAGCGCCCACGCCCTGTTCGCGCGGCCGCTCGTGGTCGGCCCGGAGTCGTCCCTCGCCGTTGAAGTACTCTCCCGTACCGGCGCCCGCGCCGTGCTCTGCGCCGACGGACGCCGCACGCAGGACCTCCCAACCGGCGCCCGCGTGATCGTGCGCCGCTCCACTGTTCCGGTGCGGCTGGCCCGCCTGCACATCGGGCCATTCACCGACCGCCTGGTCAACAAGTTCGACCTGCCGGTCACCGGCTGGCGCGGCCCGGTCGGCCGCGAGTGATCGACGAGCTGTTCATCCGCGACCTCGGCGTCATCGCTGAGGCCACGCTGCCGCTCGGCCCCGGCTTCACCGCCGTCACCGGCGAAACCGGCGCCGGCAAGACCATGGTGGTCACCGCCCTCGGGCTGCTGCTCGGCGATCGAGCGGATGCCGGCACCGTGCGTCAGGGGCAGCCGCAAAGTTTCGTGCAGGGCCGCTGGGTCATCGACCCGGCCAGCGCCGTGGCCGACCGGGTGCGCGACGCCGGGGGAGACCTCGACGGGCCGGAACTGATCCTCGGGCGATCGGTCTCGAGCGAAGGGCGCAGTCGCGCGATGGTCGGCGGCCGTGGCGCTCCGGCGAGCGTACTCGGTGACCTGCGCAACGACCTCGTCGTGGTGCACGGCCAGAGTGATCAGGTGCGCCTGCGCTCCGCCGCCGCCCAGCGCGACGCCCTCGACCGCTTCGCCGGGCTCGATCTCGCCGCCGTTCTCGGCGACTACCAGCACGCCTTCCACCGCTGGCAGGCCAATCAACAGGATCTCGATCGGCTGGTCACGGAGCGCGACCTGCGTGCTCGCGAGGCCGACGACCTGCGCGCTGCACTGGCCGAGATCGAAACGGTCGCCCCGCAGCGCGGAGAGGACGCCGAGCTGGCCGAGCGTGCTGAACGCCTCGGCAACCTCGAAGAGCTGCGCCTGGCCGGCGAGCAGGCCCGTCAGCTCATCTCCGCCGAAGACAACCCCGACGACCTGCCCGACGTCGTTGCCCTGCTCGAAACCGCCAGGCGCGCCCTCGACCGGGTCGCGCCGCACGACGTCGCCCTGCCGTCGTTGGTCGCGGCGATCGCCAACGTCGGTTTCGTCGTCGCCGACATCGCCGCCGAACTGGCCAGCTATCTCGACGGCCTCGACGCCGACGGTGCCCGCGAACTCGAAATCGTGCAGGAACGCCGCGGCGAACTGGGAATCCTCGCCCGCAAGTACCAAGGCGGTCTCGAGGAAGCCATCGAATTTCTGGACACCGGAAGCACGCGGCTGCTCGAGCTCGACTCCGACTCCGAGAGAATCGATGAGCTCAGCGCCGAAGCGGATGCCGACCACACGCTGGTCACCGATCTCGCCGCCGCCCTCACCGCGTTGCGCCTGGCGGCAGCCGTGCAGCTCGGCGCCCGGGTGAGCGCAGAACTCGGCGCGCTGGCGATGCCGGACGCCGTGCTACTCGTGGAGGTGGAACCCGGCCCCGAGTTCACGATCACCGGCAGCGACCTCGTACGCCTGCTGCTGCAGCCGCACGCGGGCGCCGAACCCCGGGCGTTGGCGCGCGGGGCATCCGGTGGCGAATTGTCGCGGGTCATGCTCGCCATCGAGGTTGTCATCAACGCGACCGACCCGGTACCCACCTTCGTCTTCGACGAGATCGATGCCGGCGTGGGCGGGGCCGCCGCCATTGAAATCGGACGCCGGCTGGCCCGACTGGCCGAAACCGCCCAGGTGATCGTGGTCACCCACCTCGCCCAGGTCGCAGCGTTCGCCGGTAATCACCTCAGTGTGGTCAAGGACAGTGACGGATCCGTCACCGCCTCGAGCGTGCGCCAGCTGCGCGGCGACGACCGGGCCGCCGAAATGGCGCGCCTGCTCTCGGGGCTGCCCGACTCGAAGAGCGGCCTCGAACATGCCCGCGAACTTCTCGACCTCGCGAAGCCAAAGTGATCGGCGAAATTCAGGTGATAGCATTGAAGCCCGTGGTGGAAAATATACTTACGGATAGATCAGACGGCACGACCAAGCACATCTTCGTGACCGGGGGTGTGGTCTCCTCGCTCGGTAAGGGCTTGACGGCGGCCAGCCTCGGAAACCTTCTCACTGCACGCGGCCTGCGGGTCGTCATGCAGAAGCTTGACCCCTATCTCAACGTCGACCCGGGAACGATGAACCCGTTCCAGCACGGCGAGGTCTTCGTGACCGACGACGGGGCGGAGACCGACCTCGACATCGGCCACTACGAACGTTTTCTCGACATCAACCTCGGCCAGTCGGCCAACGTGACGACCGGGCAGATCTACTCGCAGGTCATCGCCAAGGAACGCCGCGGCGAATATCTCGGCGACACCGTGCAGGTCATCCCGCACATCACCGACGAGATCAAGCGTCGCATGCGCCTGCAGGCCAGTGACGATGTGCGCCCCGACGTGATCATCACCGAGGTCGGCGGCACCGTCGGTGACATCGAAAGCCAGCCGTTCCTCGAGGCCGCCCGCCAGGTGCGCCACGAACTCGGCCGCGGCAACGTTTTCTTCGTGCACGTTTCGCTCGTGCCGTTCCTCGGCGCGGCCGGCGAGCAGAAGACCAAGCCCACTCAGCACTCCGTCGCGACGCTCCGCTCGATCGGTATTCAGCCCGACGCCCTCGTACTGCGCAGCGACCGGCCGGTCTCTGAGTCAAACAAGCGCAAGATCGCTCTCATGTGCGACGTCGACGAAGACGCCGTCGTCAACGCCGTCGACGTTGCGTCGATTTACGAGATCCCGACCATGCTGCACGACCAGGGTCTCGACAAGTACATCGTCAACGCCCTCGGCCTCGTGGCCGACGTCGTCGACTGGTCCGGCTGGGAGAACCTGCTCGAAGCCGTACGCCACCCCAAGCACGAGGTCACGATCGGTCTGGTCGGCAAGTACATCGACCTCCCGGATGCCTACCTCTCGGTTACCGAGGCGCTGCGAGCCGGCGGATTCGCCAACCAGAGCAAGGTCAAGATCGTCTGGATCGGCTCCGACGATTGCGAAACCGACGAGGGAGCGGCCCGCCTGCTCGGCGAACTCGACGGCATCTGCGTGCCGGGCGGCTTCGGCATCCGCGGCATCGAGGGCAAGCTCGGCGCCCTCAAGTTCGCCCGCGAAAACGGCATCCCGGTGCTCGGCCTGTGCCTCGGCCTGCAGTGCATGGTCATCGAATACGCCCGCAACAAGGCCAACCTGCCTGGAGCATCCTCGAGCGAGTTCGACCCGGAAACCGAGTTTCCGGTCATCGCGACCATGGAAGAGCAGGTCGAGATCATCGCCGGAGGCGACCTCGGCGGCACCATGCGCCTCGGCCTCTACCCGGCCACCCTCGCCGAGGGGTCCCTCGTCGCCGAACTGTACGGCGAAAACTCGGCGTCCGAACGTCACCGTCACCGCTACGAGGTCAACAACGCCTTCCGCGACCAGATCGCCCTGGCCGGCCTGTGGTTCTCCGGAACCAGCCCCGACCGCCACCTGGTCGAATACGTCGAGCTCAAGCGCGAGGAACACCCGTTCTACGTGGGCACGCAGGCCCACCCCGAGCTGCGGTCACGACCGAACCACGCGCATCCGCTGTTTCGCGGCCTGATCAAGGCCGCGCTCGACCGCCAGCAGGCCAGCCGCCTGTTCGAGGTGAAAGAAGAACTCAGTGCCTGAACTAGAGGATGACGTCGCGCCGGTCGACGTGACCGCGAGCGACATCGTCTATGACGGCGCCATCTGGAACGTGCGTCGCGATAGCTTCGACTACAACGGCGCGAGCATCACCCGCGAGTACCTCGACCACCCCGGCGCGGTCGCCGTACTCGCCCTCGACCAGCAGGACCGGGTGCTGCTGATCAAGCAGTACCGGCACCCGACCGGCCTGCGCGGTTGGGAACTGCCGGCCGGACTGCTCGACGTGAGCGGCGAGAACGCCGTCGTCGGCGCGAAGCGCGAGCTGGCCGAAGAAGCGGATGTCGTCGCTTCCGAGTGGGCGCTGCTCACCGAGTTCTATACCTCGCCCGGCGGCAGCAACGAAGCGATTCGGGTCTACCTCGCCCGGGGCATCTCGGCGGTTGCCGCGTTCGCCCGTACCCACGAAGAAGCCGATATCGAACTGCGCTGGGTTCCGCTGGACGAGTGCGTCGACGCCGTGCTGGCCCGTCGCATCTCCAACCCGATCCTGATCGTGGCTGTTCTGGCCGCGCAGGTGGCGCGTTCACGCGGGTGGAGCACGCTGGCGGCGGCCGACCTGCCGTGGCCGCGGCATCCGCTCAGCATTCATTCGCGCAGCAGTCACACCGCCGCCTGAACATGTCGATCGCCACGGCGGTGGATGGGTATCTGCGGCACGTGTCGGTCGAGCGCGGTCTCGCGGCGAACACCGTCGCCGCCTACCGCCGTGATCTCGGGCTGTACACGGCCTGGCTTGGGGCAGATTCGGCTGAGGGTGCGCCGCGGCCGATCACCGACCTGCGCGACGTCACCCGTGCGCACATCTCGGCCTTCGTGCAGTACCTCGGACTGCGCCCGGAATCGCCGCTGACGGCGGCTTCCATCGCCCGCGTTCTCTCGACCGTGCGCGGGTTTCACCGGTTTCTGCAGGGTGAGGGCCTCGTCGAAACGGATGTTGCGCACGACACCAAACCGCCCAAACTGGCCCTGCGCCTGCCCAAGGCGATCTCGATCGACCAGGTCAGCGCGCTGCTCGCGGCCACCGACGGCGACGATCTGCAGCGCCTGCGCGACAAAGCCCTGCTCGAACTGCTCTACGCTACCGGCGCCCGGGTGAGCGAGGTAGTCAACCTCAACGTCGACGACGTGCTCGTGGAGGAGTTCGACTCGGTGCGCCTGACCGGCAAGGGCGACAAACAGCGCATCGTGCCGGTCGGCAGTTTCGCGCGCGCCGCCGTCTCCGATTACCTGGTGCGAGCTCGGCCGATGCTGTCGGCTCGCGGACGCTCGACGCCGGCCCTGTTTCTCGGGCTGCGCGGGCAGCGGGTGAGCCGGCAAAACGCCTGGCTGATCATTCGCGCTGCCGCCGAACGCGCCGGGCTCACCGTGCCCGTCTCGCCGCACACCCTGCGACATTCCTTTGCGACACACCTGCTCGCCGGAGGGGCCGACGTGCGCGTGGTGCAGGAACTCCTCGGCCATTCCTCGGTCGCGACCACCCAGATCTACACGCTGGTCACGGTGGACACCCTCCGCGACATGTACACCCTCGCCCACCCCCGAGCGCGTTGATCAGGGGGCACAGCGGCGATCCTTGCGGCGACGGGCCGAACACTCGCTACAATCGACCAAGTGATGGGTGCAGGACAAATCAAGGACGGGCCAGTGACGCGTAAGTTGAGCGAGCGAATTTCGCTACCCGGTTTCGACGATATGCCGGTCGGTCCGACCGGACGAGAAAAACACGAATTCGCCGAACCGGAGCCGCTGAAAAGCCACGGTCCGGCCCGCATCATCTCCCTCTGCAACCAGAAGGGTGGCGTCGGCAAGACCACGACGACCATCAACCTCGGTGCCGCCCTGGCCAGTTACGGCCGCCGCGTGCTGGCCGTCGACTTCGACCCGCAAGGCGCCCTCTCGGCCGGCCTCGGCGTACCCACCCACGATGTCACCACCATCTACGACCTGCTGCTGAACGGCAAGGTCGACCCGAAAGACGCGATCCAGCAGACCTCGGTCGAGGGACTCGACGTTATCCCGGCCAACATCGACCTCTCCGCCGCCGAGGTGCACCTGGTCAATGAGGTCGCTCGCGAGCAGATCCTGGCCCGCGTGCTGCGCAAGGTGTCGGCCGACTACGACGTCATCCTGATCGACTGCCAGCCCTCGCTCGGCATCCTCACCGTGAACGCCCTCACCGCGAGCCACGGCGTGCTGATCCCGCTCGAGTGCGAATTCTTCGCCCTGCGCGGCGTCGCCCTGCTCATCGAAACCATCGACAAGGTGCGCGACCGACTCAACCCGGCCATCGAACTCGACGGAATCCTCGCCACCATGTACGACTCCCGCACCCTGCACTCCCGCGAGGTACTCGAGCGCGTCGTCGACGCCTTCGGCCACAGCGTGCTCGAAACCGTCATCGGCCGCACCGTGAAATTTCCCGACGCGAGCGTCGCCGGGGTTCCCATCACCGACTTCGCGCCCGAGCACGCGGCCGCTAAGGCCTACCTACAGGTGGCCCGCGAACTGATCCACCGTGGCGCAGTCGCCTAGCGCGGCCGAGAAGCCCGCGTTTTCGGTCGCCCTCGGCAACTTCGAAGGCCCGTTCGACCTGCTGTTGAAACTGATCACGCGGCACGAACTCGACATCACCGAGATCTCGCTCAGCCAGGTCACCGACGAGTTCATCTCCTACCTGCGCGGCCTAGATGCCAACGAAGAACTCGACCAGGCCACCGAGTTTCTCGTCGTCGCCGCCACACTGCTCGACCTCAAGGTGGCCGGACTGTTGCCGCAGGGTGAACTTGTCGACGCCGAAGACGTGGCGCTGCTCGAAGCCCGCGACCTGCTGTTCGCCCGCTTGCTGCAATACCGCGCCTTCAAGGAAGCCGCGGGCTGGTTCACCGGTCAGCTCGACGTGGAGACCCGCCGGCACGTGCGGTCGGTGCGGCTGGAGGAGAAGTACCGTCAGAAGACTCCCGAGCTGGTCTGGACACTCTCCCTCGCCGATTTCGCCGCCCTGGCCGCCGTGGCCCTCGCACCGCGCGAGCTGCCCGTTGTGGGCCTCGACCACCTGCACGCGCCGCTGGTCAGCATCCGCGAACAGGCCGCCTACATCGTCGCCATGCTGCAGCCGGGGGAGCCGGTCTCGTTTCGGCAGCTCATCGCCGGGGCCGACCTGAAGGGCGTCATCATCGCTCGCTTTCTCGCGGTGCTCGAGCTGTACCGTCATGGCGCCCTCTCCTTCGATCAGATCGAGCCCCTCGGCGAGCTCACCCTGCGCTGGAGCAGCGACTCTTGGTCCGATGAAAACCTGGCATCCCTCGGAGCCGACTATGACAATTAGAAACCCGACCACCGACACGCGATCGCGCGCCCCGCAAACGGATGCCGCAGCATCCGTTTCGCCAGCGGCCAGCGACCTCGACCGCCAGCTCGAAGCCGTGTTCATGGTCGCCGACGAACCGCAGGGCCTCGTGCACCTCGCGACCGCCGTGGGGCGGCCGGTCGCTGAGGTAGCGGCATCCGTTGCGCGGCTGGTGGCCGATTTCGACGGCATCAGCAGCCCCGACGGTAGGAAAGCGGTGCGCCGCGGTTTTGAGCTGCGCGAGGTCGCCGGTGGCTGGCGCATCTACGTGCGTGCAACGCACGATGAGCTCGTGACCGACTTCGTGCTGACCCAGAATCCCAGCCGGCTCAGCCAGGCGGCGCTCGAAACCCTCGCTGTGATCGCCTACAAGCAGCCGATCAGTCGCGGCCAGGTCGCCAGCATTCGCGCCGTCAACGTCGACTCCGTCGTGCGCACCCTGCTCGGTCGCGGCCTCGTCACCGAGGCCTTCACCGACAGTGAAACCGGCGCGATCAACTACGCCACCACAGACTTGCTGCTCACCCAGCTCGGAATCAACTCGCTCGACGAGTTACCCCACCTTTCGCCGTTGCTCGACGGCGGCACCGACGGATTCGAGGATCTACTTTGACCGACAACACCCCCCAGGACCAAGCCCCGCGCGACCCCAACTTCAACCCGGAGGCCGCAGCCGACGGCGTGCGCCTGCAGAAGGTGCTCGCCTCAGCCGGCGTCGCCAGCCGCCGCGTCTCCGAAGACCTCATCACCTCCGGCCGTGTGCGGGTGAACGGCAAGGTCGTCACCGAGCTTGGCCGCCGGGTACACCCCGAAACCGACCAGGTCGCCGTCGACAACGTGGCCGTGCAGCTCGACACCACCCGCCGCTACCTCATGCTCAACAAGCCGGTCGGCGTTGTTTCCTCGATGCAGGACGAGAGCGGACGTCCCGACCTGCGCGAATTCACCGACCAGTTCGACGAACGACTGTTCAACGTTGGGCGCCTCGACGCCCAGACCAGCGGCCTGCTGATTCTCACCAACGACGGTGACCTCGCCCACGTGCTCGCCCACCCCTCCTTCGGCGTCTCCAAGACCTACATCGCCAAGGTCGAGGGCCGCGTCTCACCGCAGACCATCGGGCAGCTGCAGAGCGGCATCGAACTCGACGACGGCCCCATCCACGCCGACAAGGCGCGCATTCTCACGAGCCCTCCCGGCGGCGGCTACAGCATGGTCGAACTCACCCTGCACTCCGGTCGAAACCGCATCGTACGACGGATGCTCGACGCCGTCGGTCACCCCGTGGTCGACCTGGTACGTCGCCAATTCGGACCGTTGAACCTCGGAACCCTGCAGCAGGGTGCCGTACGCGAACTCACCCGCGAAGAACTCGGCCAGCTGCTCACCGTCTCCCGGCAGGCGCCGAGCGCGCGGCCCGAAGCTAACTAAGGACTGACGCATATGGGGGAAAGCCGCCTCGTCGGCCCGGTGCGCATCGTCGGCGTCGGTCTGCTCGGAACCAGCATCGGCCTCGGACTGCGGGGCCGCAAGATCGAGACGATCCTCGCCGACGCGTCACCGACGAACCTCGCCATCGCGATCGACTACGGTGCCGGCCGCGCCGCGAAGGACGGCGACCTGCCGCAGCTGATCGTGGTCTGCGTGCCGCCCGACGTGACCGCCGAGATCGTCGCCCGCGAACTCGAGGCGTACCCGGGAGCGATCGTGACGGATGTCGCGAGCGTCAAGCTGGCCCCTCTCGCCGAGCTGCGCGAGCGCGGCGCGGACATCAGCCGGTACATCGGGTCGCATCCGCTCGCCGGTCGGGAGAAGGGCGGCCCGCTGTCCGGCCGCGCCGACCTGTTCATCGGCCGACCCTGGGTGGTCGCCGCGCACGACGCGATCAGCTACCAGCAGGCCGGCGCGATCGACGACCTCATCCTCGACCTCGGCGCTATCCTGGTCGAAATGACGCCCGAGGAACACGACCTCGGCGTCGCCCTGGTCTCGCACGTACCGCAGGTCATCTCCACCCTGATGGCCCGCCGCCTCACCGGGGCCGCACACTCCTCGCTCAACCTGGCCGGCCAGGGCCTGCGCGACGTGACCCGCGTCGCGGCGAGCGACCCCGACCTGTGGGTACAGATCCTCGGAGCCAACGCCGGCCCGGTGCGGGACGTCTTGCTGGCTTACCGCGACGACCTCGACCGGTTCATCGATGCCCTCGAAGACCCTGCCGCACCAGGTTCGCAGCGCAAGGTCGCCGAGGAACTCGCCGGCGGCAATGCCGGGGTGGCCCGCCTGCCCGGTAAACACGGCCAGGACCGCCGGTTCTCATCGATGGTCGTCATGGTCAACGACCGGCCCGGCCAGATTGCCCGGCTGCTCAACGACATCGGTGAGCTCGGCGTCAACCTTGAAGACTTACGCTTGGAACACTCGCCGGGCGCCCAGATCGGTCTCGCCGAAATCTCCGTCCTGCCCGAGGCCGTCATTTGCCTCACCGAAGAGCTGGCCGCCCGCGGCTGGCGGATTGCTGGTTGACTTTCATGGCCCGTCACACCCTCCCCACCCTCGTCGCCATCGATGGGCCGGCCGGAAGCGGCAAGTCGAGCGTGAGCCGAGCGGTCGCACGTCGCCTCGGTTTCGCCTACCTCGACACCGGCGCCGCCTACCGCGCGCTGGCCTGGCTGGCGCTCGACCGCAAGACCGATCAGACCCAAGCGGATGCCGTCACCGCGCTGCTCAAAGACTTCGACTATTCGATCGGTACCGACCCGGACGAATACTTCGTCACGGTAGGGCAGACCGACGTGACCGACGCCATCCGCTCGCCCGAAGTCAGCGCCGCCGTCAGCGCTGTAGCCCGGGTTCCCGCGGTGCGTGAGGCCCTCACCGAACTGTTTCGGAGCCTCGCCGCGAACGTCGATCGGCCCGGCGTGGTGGTCGAAGGGCGCGACATCACGACCATCGTCGCCCCCAAGGCCGAGGTACGCATTCTACTCACGGCATCCGAGGAGGCTAGAATGGCTAGACGCTCTGCGGAAATAACGACCCAATCGGCCCAAACCGTGGCAGAACAGCTGCGATCACGTGATCGCGCTGACTCACAGGTTGTCGATTTCATGAGCGCTGCAGACGGTGTGATAACCGTCGACTCCACCCATCTCGACTTCGAGCAGACCATTGACGCGGTCATCGACGTCTACCACACACGCACGAAGCGGGCTTTGAATGAGTAACGAATACGACGACACGAGCACTGCGCTCGACACCGAGCTGGCCGAACGACTCGCCAACCTCGATGAGGAACTCGCCACGCGGCGTTCCGCCGCGCTGCGCACGGACCTCGACAACTACGACCTCGACGAGGAAGACCTCGACGTACTGCAGGCCGTCACCGACGACCCCGACGCGATCCAGTACCTGCCGGCCGTGCCGGTGATCGCCATCGTCGGCCGCCCGAACGTGGGCAAGTCGGCGCTGGTCAACCGCATCCTCGGCCGCCGTGAGGCCGTCGTCGAGGACACCCCCGGCGTCACGCGGGACCGCGTGGCCTACAAGGGCGAATGGCACGAGCGCAAGTTCAGCCTCGTCGACACCGGCGGGTGGGAGCCCGACGCCAAGGGAATCGACGCCTCCGTCGCAGCCCAGGCCGAGATCGCCATCGACCTCTCCGACCTGGTCATGTTCGTCGTCGACTCCAACGTGGGCCCAACCTCGACCGACGAGGCCGTCGTGCGCATGCTGCGGAAGTCCGGCAAGCCGGTCTTCCTGATCGCCAACAAGGTCGACGACGTGCGCCAGGAGCCCGAAGCGGCCAGCCTGTGGTCGCTCGGCCTCGGCCAGCCATGGCCGGTCTCCGCCCTGCACGGTCGTGGTGTAGCCGACCTGCTCGACGCGATTCTGCTCGTGCTGCCCGAAATCTCCAACGTCGCCAAGCAAGAGGTCGGCGGCCCGCGCCGCGTCGCCATTCTCGGCCGCCCGAACGTCGGCAAGTCCAGCCTGCTCAACAAGGTCGTGGGCGAGGAGCGCGTTGTTGTCAACGAACTCGCCGGCACGACCCGCGACCCGGTCGACGAGCAGGTCGAACTCGGCGGCAAGGTCTGGCGTTTCGTCGATACCGCCGGCATCCGCCGTCGTGTGCACCTCTCGCAGGGTGCTGACTTCTACGCCTCGCTGCGCACCAGCGCTGCCCTTGAAAAGGCCGAGGTCGCCGTTGTGCTGCTCGACGTGACCGAGGTCATCAGCGAGCAGGACATTCGCGTCATCGACCTCGTGATCGAGTCGGGCCGCGCACTCGTGCTCGCGTTCAACAAGTGGGACCAGATCGACGACGACCGTCGCCGCTACCTCGAGCGTGAGATCGAGCAGGACCTGGCCCACGTGGCCTGGGCCCCGCGCGTGAACATCTCGGCCAAGACCGGTCGCCACATGGAGAAGCTGGTTCCGGCCCTCGAGCTCGCGCTCGAGTCGTGGGACACCCGCATCGCCACCGGCAAGTTCAACGCCTTCCTGGCCGAGCTCGCCGCAGCCCACCCGCACCCCGTGCGCAGTGGCAAACAGCCGCGCATCCTATTCGGCACCCAGGCTTCGAGCCGCCCGCCGACATTCGTGGTGTTCACCACTGGGTTCCTCGACCCGGGCTACCGTCGCTACATCCAGCGTCGCCTGCGCGAGATCTACGGCTTCGAGGGAAGCCCGATCAACCTCAGCATGCGGGTGCGCGAGAAGCGTAAACGCTAAATTCGCGGAATCCAAGCGGCCGGTCCTGTTAGCGCAGGTCCGGCCGCTTTTTTGGGCGCCGAATGCCCGTCGCGCCAGCGAAGATGAGGTCACTCGATTTGCATGCGAACCCTAAGTGGGCAAAGCTCATTGAGTACATTGTGGCCCTCTACGGCTGATCACCCGCACGTTCCCGGACTTGTGCGCGACAAAGAATATACGTAACCAACTAATGACATTGAGAAATATCCGCACGTCCATCCTTAAACACAACTCAAGCACAACCACTCGGCCTGTCACCGACGTCCGCCCACGCCGGGAACCACGATTGGTCATTCTGGCCGCCGTCGCGGTGTCGGCGTTCGCCCTTTCCGGCCTCACCGCTGTTCCGGCCTTTGCCGGGAACGGAAGCGGAAGCGCCGACTCGACAAGCACCTCGATCGATATCCCGGCTGGCCGGAGCATCACCGCTCAGCTGGGCACAGTGCCCTCCGGCGTGAAATCCGTCGATGTGAAGTTCTTCACGTCCGAGGTCACGGCCAGAAGTCAGGTGAAAATTGCTGTCGGCGCAGAGGACACGCAAACGTATTCGTTCACGGCACCCGTGGGTACCAGTGCAACCAAGACGGTCACGGTTCCCGTGACGACGCAGACAAACGGCGCCGTAACCCTGTCCAGTAGCGTCGCCGACGTCAGGTTGAACCTCGAACTGGCCGGTTTTGAACGCGGCGCAACGGAGCCCACGCCCGCACCGACTCCGGAGCCCGCGCCGACTCCGGCTCCCACACCGTCAACCGAGCCGACTCCGGCTCCCACACCGTCACCCGAGCCGACTCCGACACCGGGTGGCATACCTGGTGCCTCCAACACGGGTGTTCCGTCCGGAACCACACTGACCGTGCACCATGGCGACATCAATGTCACGACGGCCGGCACAGTTCTCGACGGCCTCGACATTCGTGGTCTGGTCAAGATCAGCGCGGCCAACGTCACCATCAAAAATTCCATCATTCGTGGTCGCACCATGAACGGCCCGGGCGCCCTCATCAACAACCTCGGCGGCTTCAGAAACCTCGTCGTGACCGACACCGAGCTGTCCCCGAGCACCGCTTCGCCCGATGCCAACGGAATCTACGGCTATAACTTCACGGCAACGCGCGTGAACATCAATAACGTCATCGATGGCATTCACATCACGGGAAGCAATGTGAGCCTGCAGGACTCCTGGATCCACGACCACATGCATTACCGCAATGACCCGAATCAGGGCGGTTCGCCCAGTCACGACGACTCCATCCAGGTTCAGTCTGGCAATAACATCACGGTCGCCGGCAACCGCCTGACCGACTCGCACAGCGCCGCCGTACAAATCACTCAGGACCGCGGAACGGTATCCAACTTCACCTTCGCCGACAACTTCGCCAATGGCGGGGCCTGCACCGTGAACATTGCCGAAAAAGCCTATGGCCCCCTCCAAGGCACCATCATCAAGGACAACACCTTCGGCAAAGACACCAAGGTCGCCAACTGCGCCGTGATCGCCAAAACCACCACCAAGATCGACTTCCAACGCAACTACTACACCGACAACACCACCGTCGTCATCAAAAAAGGCTAACAAGCACCGGTAAACCCACTCGAATTCCCTCACGGGACCAGGCGGGCCCCACGCACACAGCGTGAGGCCCGTCCTTGGTGCATGCTCGGCAGCATGCGCATATTGAGTCTGATGTATACCTAGGTCATCGATAGAAGGAGCGCCATGACCACTACGAGTGCTGGCCAGAAGCGTGTGCGCCTGGCCGCCGACCCGGCTGATTTCGCTCGGCTCGGCCTCAACCCGCTCAGCACGGCGCAATTCGAAGACGGTCTGCGCACCGACCCGAACCGCCGTGGGTCGTACGAGTGGTGGTATTTCGACGCGAGTCTCGACGATGGCGCCAAGCTCGTCGTGGGCTTCTATACGAAGAACCCCGCGACGCCGGGCACCCGCCTGGCTCCGTTCGTGAACATAAACCTCGACCTGCCCGATGGACGGTCGTTCGAGAGGACTTTCGCGGCCGATCCCGAGCAGTTCAGTGCCTCCACCGACGGCTGCGATGTGCGCATCGGCGACAATCGTTTCAGCGGTGATCTACAGACCTACCGGGTGAGCGCATCCGTCGAGAACATCACGGTGAACGTGACGCTCAGCGGCACGGTGCCGGCCTGGCGGCCGGCGACCGGCTACGAGATGTTCGCGCGCAACGGCGTGGAGAAGACGTTCGCCTGGTTTGTGGCGGTGCCGAACGGGCGCGTCGACGCCGAGTACTCGGTCGACGGGCAGGTCGTCAAAACCACAGGGGTTGGCTACCACGATCACAACTGGGGCGATGCGCCTCTGCGTGAACTCATGCACAACTGGTATTGGGGACGCGCGCAGGTGGGGCCGTACAGCCTGATCGCCGCGCACATCACTGCCGAAAAGGCCTACGGCTACGAGCCGCTCACCACCCTGCATCTCGCCCGCGATGGTGTTGTCGTGGCCGACGACGGCACCAAAGTGGCGGTCACGACCGACCGTATCGGCATCGACGCTCCCACTGGTAAGCCGGTAGCGGATATCCTCACCTACGACTACCGCGCCGGCCCCGACCGCTTCACCATCACCTTCGAACGGGAGGAGACGCTGCTGCGCACACGATTCATCGACGTCGTGCCGCCGGCCGCGAAGCTGCTCGCGCGCGTGATGCGGTTCGACGCAGCCTACCTGCGTTTTACCGGAACCCTGGCTCTGCGCCGGTACCTCGACGATGTTCTGGTCGAGGAATACACCGAGACCAAGGCGCTCTGGGAGCTCATGTACCTGGGCAAGACCCGCCTTCCGGTGACCTGAGGGTTGTTCGCATGGCCGCAGCGCGCCCCGCAGGATCTGGGCCAGTGCGCGCGAGTTCCGCCTGGCGCGCA
The DNA here is from genome assembly GCF_004403435.1 of Cryobacterium sp. TMT1-66-1. NCBI lineage: Bacteria > Bacillati > Actinomycetota > Actinomycetes > Micrococcales > Microbacteriaceae > Cryobacterium > Cryobacterium sp. TMT1-66-1. Next base: position 142,895 of record NZ_SOGP01000025.1, on the reverse strand, counting down.
GCGGCGCAACTCCCGCGAAACTCTACGACGGAGTCTGCATCCCAGACGACTTGTGACGCCTTAAAGAATTGTGCCTCCCGCAGCCGGTCGGATTTGCTGAGCGAAGGACAAGGTCGATTTCATGCGAATCGAGACCTGTAGTTCGAAAGTGATTCGCATCACTTTCGAACTACACACCTGCGGAAATAGATGAGGTTCGCTGCGACCAAACTGCCATCCAGCGAGTCGACCACGTCCGTCCTCGCATGAAATCCTCGCGCCCGTGCCGGACATGCCTCAGTATGAGAGTTGTGACCGACACCGAGCGCGAAAAGCGGATGCGCAACCTGGTCGTGCTGGTCGGCGACCCTGTGCGCCACTACCTGCACCGCCGCACCGACGCCGCAACGGCCGACGACGTGATCGGCGACACCCTGCTCGTGTGCTGGCGCCGCCTCGACGAGGTTCCCGACGATGCCCTCCCCTGGGCGATCGTCGTCGCTCGACAGTGCCTCAGCAACGCCCAACGCGCCGAGCGTCGCCGCACGCGTCTCATCGGCCGCATCATCGCCATCGACCCTCCGCCGGCCGTTACGGACGAGAACCCCGCAGCATCCACCGTCGATGAAGGCACCGCCGTGGCGGCCCGCGTGACCGCAGCCCTCGCCGGCTTGCGTCGAAACGATGCCGAGATCCTGCGGCTGTGGGCGTGGGACGAGTTGACGAGCCCGCAGATTGCCGTTGTGCTCGGCATCAGCGCGAACGCAGCGGCGATCCGGCTGCACCGCGCGAAGGCGCGCCTCAAGCAGGAGCTACTGAAATCCGGCCACTCGACCGGACATATAACTTACGACGAAGGGAGCGAAGATGCACGACGATGACCGTGCGCTGCGCGATCAGCTGCGCGCCGCCGATCCGGCCCGCGCGCTGCCCCCTGCCTCGCCGACGTGGCTCGACCACAGAATGGAGCAGATCATGACCGACCAATCCTCACCCACCACGACCGCCACGCCCGAGACGCCACGACGCGCGTTCCGGCGGTGGATGCCGGTGGTCGGCGTCGCCGCCGGCCTCGCCATCGCCGCTGCAATCGTCGCGCCTCTCGTTCTCGGTGGCCCGGAACCCACCGTCGAGTCGCTGCAGCCTCCCATGGGCGGAGGCCTGGCGAGTGGCAGCTGCCTCCCGCTTGAGCCTGCGACCGTCGCGGCGCAGGAGCAGGCGTTCGCCGCGACGGTGCTGCAGATCCAGGGCAACACCGTTGTGCTGGAGGTCACGGAGCGCTTTGTCGGCGACGTCGCCGACCGCGTGGAGGTGGCGCAGGTCGACACGATGACCTCCGACTTCTCAGGCGTGCCCTTCGAGGTCGGCCAGAGCTACCTCGTCGGCGCAATCGATGGAACGATCACGGGATGCGGCGTGACCGGGGCTGACAGTGCCGAGCTTCGCGCGGTCTACGACGCAGCGTTCCCGGGCTGATCCGGGCTCGCGAGAGCGGTCGGGAACGCTGCGTGGTATCGTCCCATCGGCGTCAGACGGTGGGGAGAGGCTCACACAGCATCCGGTTGAACGAGAAATCGCTCCGGGTCGATTCAGGTGGGTACATGATGGGCGTTTGCTTGATCCTGAACCGCAACGATGGCCATAACTTGTTGTCGCGAGCGTCGGCCGCCACAGCGAGAATCACCTAGTACATAATTTTTCGGGTTAAGGCTTCCTCTGCACCAGTAAGCGCGGTCTACCCACCCGACATCGTTTTACGCCGACCATCGCGAGTTCTGGCACTACATGGACCTGATTGTCGATCCTGTCTCTATGTGCCCGATGAAGGTTAGCTCCTCGTCGAACAACAGTCCCTACTGTTCACCCTCGCCGACATGGAGACCGAGCTGCAAGCGGCGAGAGGACTGCTTCGACGCGCGGCCTGGCGTCGGCGGCGGACTTCGCGATCGCCGAACCAATTCTTGCCACGATGGGGGCGCGCATCGTGCACTGCGGCGACCCGAGCGCCGGACAAGCCGCAAAGATCTGCAACAACATGATCCTCGGCATCTCAATGATCGCCGTCAGCGAAGCATTCGTGCTCGGTGAAAAACTGGGCCTCACCCACCAGGCGCTCTTCGATGTCGCGTCCACGGCATCCGGTCAATGCTGGGTGCTGACCACCAACTGCCCCGTTCCCGGCCCGGTATCCACCAGCCAGGCCAAGCCCGGACGCAGCGGAGCGACTTACCAATCCACGGCTCGTCACTCACGGGAGCTCACAGCGCGGGTATCGGAATTTCTCGGACAGCATGGCCCTTGTACCAGCTATGACTACTATCGCAATCATCGGAGCTGGCTCAGGACTCGGGGCCGCCGTCGCGCGGCGATTCGGGGCCGAAGGCTTCACCGTCGCGCTCATCGCCCGCCACCAGGGACGCGTAGATGCCCTCGCCGCCGAACTGCTGGCCGAGGGCATCTCAGCACACGGCTTCGTCGCCGACGTGCGCGATCCGACCTCCATCACCCGCACTCTCGAACAGGTCGCAGAAACTCTCGGCCCGATCGAGGTACTGCAATACAGCCCGTTGCCGCAGAAGGACTTCATGCGCCCGGTTCTGGAGACCACTCCCGCCGACCTCGTTGGCCCAATCGAGTTCTCCATCTACGGACCCGTCACCGCCGTGCATCAGGTCCTCCCCGGCATGCGTTTCCTCGGCGCTAACCGAGGCACCATCCTCTTCGTCAACGGCGGATCCGCCGTGACCCCGGGCCGCAATGTCACCGGCACATCAATCGCATTCGCTGGACAGGCCGCCTACGCACAGCTGCTCAACGAGGCCCTCGGAGAAGAAGGAATCCAGGTCTCCCAGCTCATCATCGGCGGCCGCATCATCGCCGGCGATCCCGAGAAGGACCCGTCAGTGCTCGCTGAGCACCTCTGGAACCTTCACAGCCGTCGCGATCGCTTCCGCCACCAGATCAGCGCTGACTAGAAAGCGTCGTTCACTGTCAGGACGCGAATTTTCCGGTACCAGGCGGTTGCGTATACTCGTTTTCAGCGACACGGGGTGCCGACTGCATGACGGTCGGCTGAGATGACACCCGTTGAACCTGATCTAGTTCGAACTAGCGAAGGGATGTCACGGAGAATTACGTGCACTGCTTTGGTGCCGGATCTCGTCCTTTCGCCTTACCCAAGGTGAAGAAAATCATGCAAATAGCAGAACAGATTGTCCTGGTCACTGGCGGCGCACGCGGCCTGGGTAAAAGCATCGTGCACGCTTTCGCGGCTCTGGGCGCCCGGGTGGTCATCAACTATCGCAACAGCGCCGCAGCGGCGGAAACCTTGGCTTCCGGCTATGGGCCTGAACACGCTCTTGCCGTACAGGCCGACGTCACCGACCCGGCCCAGGTCGCGGCAATGCTCACGCAGGCGCAGGCACATTTCGGCTCCAGCGTGACAACGGTGGTCAATAACGCGTTGGTCGATTTCAGCTTCAACGGCGACGCCCGCTCCGGCGCTGCCGACATCAGCTGGGACGAATTCCAGGCGCAATTCTCGGGCAGCGTCCGCGGTGCCCTGAACACAACCCAGCAGGCGCTGGCAGGCATGCGCGAGGTCGGGTTTGGCCGCATCATCAACATCGGTACCAACCTGTTTCAGAACCCGGTGGTGCCCTACCACGACTACACGGCCGCCAAGGCCGCCCTGCTCTCCCTAACCCGCACCCTCGCCTCAGACCTCGGCCCGCACAACATCGCCGTAAACATGGTCTCCGGCGGGCTGCTGCGCACCACGGATGCCAGCGCGGCTACCCCCGAGGACGTGTTCGACTTCATCGCCGCCTCCACCCCGCTACGCAGAGTGACAACCCCGGCCGAATTTGCGGATGCGGTACTCTTTTTTGCCTCCCCCTGGGCGCGGTCGGTCACCGGGCAGAACCTGGTCGTCGACGGCGGCCTGGTAATGAACTAGGGCAGCGCCGGCCAGGTCAGCCCCACACCAGCTCCACTTCAATGCGTTCCTTATGGGTTGCGGCCACCACGGCGCCGCCTGGCGGCGGCCGCAGTCGCCCATCGAGCAATTGGGAGCTGCCCGGCCCCGTTCGCGGCGTAGGTCCTCGTCCGGCAGGTACTAAAGCCCCGGGGGAGTGACCGACTTGCTAATGCTGAGACCGGGGCGGCGACGGCCGGAAGTCTGCGAGGTTGACCGTGGATCCTGACGCGCGGGCGGGCGGGTGGGCGGGTGACGTGGCGACGAGCAGCCTCCCGGCGGGCCAGGATACACTCCTCGACACATGGAATTGAATATCGATGGCGCACCAGCACGGTGCGCTCCGGTTATCGTGTGAGCACGTGGATCTCCGCTGAGACAGCGTTCCTTATGATCTTGTGCCGACCTGGATAACGGCCATTGCGACCGCAATTGCTGTCGTCGTCGCCAGCTTGTGTACCTATCGGTAGATTCGGTTTACATCTGGCCAAATGCGTGAAGCTGCGACCACCGTTCCATTACTGGCCAGACCCCGGTTAGGCGCGGGCGGTAACCGGCAAGGATTCGGAAATCTCATCGGACGGTAGATCCTTGCGCGCCCAGTAGCTGGCGAGCACCGAACCCGATACGTTATGCCAGACCGAGAAAATTGCCGCTGGCAGCGCGGCTACCGGGTTGAAATGCGCCACGGCTAGGGCGGCAGCCAGGCCGGAGTTCTGCATGCCCACCTCGAAGCTGAGAGCTCGGCGACTGGCGACCGGAAGCCCGAACAGACGCCCAATGTAGTACCCAAGCGTCAGTCCGAGGGAGTTGTGCAGGATCACGGCGACGACCACGAGCACGCCAATCGACAACAGCGTGGAGGCACTGGCGGCGATGACGGCCGCAACCACGACGGTGATGCCGGCTACCGACAGCAGCGGCAAAACATCGAGAAAACGGTCCACCAGGCGCGGCACGATCATGCGCAGCACGAGCCCGAGCACTACCGGAACCAGCACGATCTGCACAATCGACACGAACAAAGCGCCAGCATTGACGGGCAGGGACTCTCCCACGAGCACCAGCACGAGCAGCGGCGTCAGCACGGGGGCCAGCAAAGTCGAAACGGACGTCATCGCCACAGACAACGCGGTATCGCCCTTAGAGAGGTAGACCATCACGTTGGACGCTGTACCTCCGGGCACAGAACCGACCAAAATCATGCCGGCCGTCAGCATGGGCGAAAGCCCCAGCGCGACGGCAATCCCGAAGCCGAGCAACGGCATCACGAAGAACTGGGCCGCAACGCCCAGCAGAAGCGCCCACGGCCGCCTGGCAATAATCGCGAAGTCAACCGGGCGCAGCGTCATACCCATTCCCAGCATGATCACGGCAAGTAGCCATGGGATCGCCACGGTCAGGCCGGAAAATGCGTCGGGGACAGCAAGCGCCAACGCTCCCGCAGCCAAAACAATAACGGCGAACCAACGCCCGACGAATGCGCTGACAGTTCTGATGCGGTCCATGATGAAACCATACCCACAATGGGCAGAAACCTCATGGCCGGCAGGTGCGATGGTGAACAGGAAGCGCGAACAGTTTGCCCACGATTCTGACCGGTTTCAACACGACAAACATGCCGCCTGCGCAACCTCACTTCTCAAAGCTGGCATCTGAACCCCTTGCAGAGCCGCCGGCCTGGTTCGGGTACACGCCGAGCGAGATTAGGTGTGTGCTCCCGTTCGAGGTGGTGAGCTCCACACAGGGATAGTTCTCTCCCGGCGCGATTCCCTCTCGCACAGCGTCAGCGAAGGCGTTTCCTCGATCGAGACGACCGGGTCGAGGTTGATCCAGACGTCGTCGGTCGTGGCACTCACGTAGGGACGGTGCCGGGAGTCATCGCGAGCGGGAAAGCCATTCAGGGCTGCTTGGGCGGCGCGTTCAGCCCGCCTTGCGGCGCGGTGCACGGCGATAGCTGCATACCGTGCTGCGGTGTGTGCACATCGAGTGAACAATAGGCCAAATTTGTGTCATAACGATAGGGTCGAGTAAGTCCCCGCCGTAGCGTGGTGATGTCAATGTCGAAATCACAGGTTTGGCTCGGGGGCGACTTTTTTGGTTGTACCGGGCTCAGAAAAGGACAACCAATTGAATAAGCGCACCATCACCGCGAGCTCCTTCACGCTCGCCCTGTTGAGCATCGTGGTATTGACCTCGTGCAGTGCCGCGACCGATACTGCCGCTTCCGGCGACGCCACTGGAACGCTCATCGTGTACACGAACTCCAACTCTGATGGGCGTGGCGAATGGATCACGGAGCAGGCCGCCGCTGCCGGCCTGGACATCGAGATCGTAGGCCTCGGCGGCGCCGACCTCGCCAACCGGATCGTGGCCGAGAAGAATAATCCCGTGGGTGACGTGGTCTTCGGGTTGAACAACATGTTCTTCGAAACGCTCAAGGCCGAGGAGGCTGTCTCCGCGTACACACCGGCCTGGTCCGGCGAAGTCGACAGCACCGCCGGCGACGCGGAGGACGGCGTATTCTGGCCGTTGGTTGAACAGGCCATCGTTATGGCCTACGACACCAACACGGTCAGCGCAGCCGATGCGCCCACCGAGATCGCCGACCTCTGGGACGGCGACCAGTACACCGGTAACTACGAAGTGAACACTGCCCTCGGCCAGGCGACACCACAGCTGGTGCTCGCGGGCCTTCTCGCTCCCTACGCGGACGAGGACGGCGACCTGGGTATATCCGACGATGGCTGGGACCAGGTGCAGGCATACTTCGGGCACGGTTCCCCTGCCGTCGAGGGCACCGACCTGTATGCCCGGTTGATCCGCGGTGAGGTCGATTTCGGCGTGATTCCGAGCAGCGGTATCACGAGTCGTGATACCGAGTACGGCACGGTCACCGGAGTCATCAGCCCCGAAGACGGTGTTCCGTACGTCACAGAGCAGATCGCCGTAATTAACGGCACTCCGCGCCAGGAGCAGGCCGAAGAGTTCATTGACTGGTTCGGTAGCTCCGACGTGCAGGGCCAGTTTGCGGCCAAATTCGCCGCTTACCCCGTGAACACCGAGGCCCGCGCTCAGGCGCTCCCCGCGGTCGTCGAGCTGATCGAATCACTGCCCAAGCAAGACATTGACTGGGCACTGACCCGGGAGCACATCGGCGAGTGGGTCGAGAAGACCGAGCTCGAGTACCTTCCCTAACGGTCATCCGCGCCGACGAGCGCCGACCTCCATCACCCGCCACAAGTCGCCGGGTGCGGCTTCGTCAACAGCCGCACCCGGTGGGAGTTCATATGATTAGATTTGACCACATCGAAGTGCGTTTCGGCGAACACACCGCCATTCCCGATCTCAATTTGGAGGTGAAGCAGGGTGAGTTCTTCACCCTGCTCGGGCCGTCCGGATGCGGGAAAACCACCGCGCTACGCACACTCGCCGGCTTCATCGAACCGACGAAAGGCGAGATCTATATCGATGGCCAGGCCGCGACGAAGCTTCCGAGCGAGAAGCGCAGCGTGGGAATGGTGTTTCAGAACTACGCCCTGTTCCCGAGTATGAGCGTGTGGGAAAACATCGCCTTCGGCCTGAAGGTGCGCAAGACAAAGAAGATGCAGACGGGTGCCCTCGTCGCGGAAATAGCCGGGCAGGTGGAGCTCACATCGGAGCAGCTCAGCAAGAACGTCTCCGAACTCTCCGGCGGCCAGCAGCAGCGCGTGGCCATCGCGCGCGCGCTCGTGCTCAAGCCGCGCATCCTGCTGCTCGACGAACCCCTCTCCAACCTCGATGCCAAGTTGCGGGTGCAGCTGCGCGAACAGCTCAAAAACCTGCAGCGCGAGCTCGGCATCACGACGGTCTACGTGACCCACGACCAGGAGGAAGCCCTGACGATGAGCGATCGCATCGCCGTGTTCAATCATGGCGTGGTGGAACAGGTGGGAACTCCGGAGGAGATCTACAACCGCTCGAGCACAGAGTTTGTGTGCACGTTCGTGGGTGCCATGAATAAGTTGTCGGGCGAGTTGGTGCAGCGGCTGCAGCGTGGTGGCGGTACCGCTCTGCACCCAAACAAGGCGTCATACCTGAGGCTCGAGAAGGTGTCGCTGCAGCCTCCTGCAAACGTGGCCGGCAGCATCCGTCTTGAGGGAATCGTCGCTGAACGCGCATACCACGGCGCGCACAGCACCTACACGATCGACTGTTCCGGCAGCATGATTCGCGCGCTCGTACCCGAGGGCGGCGCGGCGCCGCTTGCGCCCGGTTCGCGAGCCGAGCTACACATTGACCCCGCGTCGATCCTGCAGTATTAGCATGCGCACCTCCTCTTGGCGTTCCATGCTGCGGTCGCCCCTCGTGCTGATCGTGGCCCTGGTGACGGTGTGGTTCATCGCCACGTTCCTGATCTTTCCCAACGCCACCCTCCTGATCGGCACGTTCTTCCCCGACGGCCAGCTCAGCTTTCGCGCGTTCGAGAAACTGGTCAGCTCAGAGCGGGCCATGAACAGCCTGTGGCACAGCTTTCTGCTGGCCGGCACGCTCGCCGTGACGGTGAACGTGGTGGGTATTTTCATCGTGCTCGTCACCGATTATTTCGCCATTCGGGGTGCCCGGATACTGTGGCTCGGCTACGCGACAACCCTCATTTACGGCGGCATCGTGCTCGCCGCCGGGTACAACTTCATCTACGGTCGTTACGGCTTCGTCACGAACGCGGTGGGCAACTGGTTTCCCGACATCGACCGTGACTGGTTTTCCGGATATTTCGCCGTCGTGGTCGTGATGACTCTCGCCACGACCACCAACCACATGCTTTTTCTTGGTTCGTCACTCGCCAAGATCGATTACCAGACGATCGAGGCGGCCCGGAATATGGGGGCGGGAACCCTGCGCATTCTGTGGCGGATCGTGCTGCCGGCCCTGCGCCCGATGATCTTCGCCGTGACGGTGCTCACGTTCCTCACTGGACTTGGTGCGCTGACCGCTCCGATCGTGCTGGGCGGTACCGACTTTCAGACGGTTGCCCCGATGATTCTGACGTTCTCGAAGAGCAGCAGCTCACAGGATCTGGCCGCACTGCTCGCCATCATCCTGGGCCTGGCCACGATCGTGCTGCTGGCCATGATGAACCGGGCCGAGAAGTCCGGGGTGTATTTTTCTGTCGCCAAGGTGGCCACGCCGCTCCAAAAGCAGAAGATTCCCAATCGGGTCACCAACGGCGTCGTGCACGTGCTTGCCTATGCCTTGTTCGTGGTCTACGCGACGCCGGTACTGCTCATCGTGCTGTTCTCATTTCTCGACTCGACCGCCATCCTGCGCGGGATGATCACCTGGGATGCATTGACCTTCGACAATTACGCAACCGTTTTCGGCACCCCGTCGGTACTGCGCCCATTCATAGTGAGCGTCGTCTACAGCGCACTGGCTTCGGCGATCGTGGTACTGGGCATGTTGTTCGTCGCAAGGGTGCTACAGAAATATCGCAACCCAGTCACCGGGTTGCTCGAATACCTCCTCCATATCCCGTGGATCTTGCCCACGATCCTGATCGCGCTCGCGCTGGTCATGACGTTTGACCGGCCCCAAGCGCTCGTCGGCGGCCAGGTACTCACCGGCACCACCAGCCTCCTCTTGCTGGCCTACATCATTGTGAAGATCCCCTTCACCCTACGGCTGCTGAAAGCGGCATTCGCGTCGGTGCCAGAGTCGCTGGAAGACGCCGCGCGCATTCTCGGAGCGGGATCAATGTTCACCCTGCGCAAGGTACTCTTTCCCCTCGTAATCCCGACCGCAGCCGCGATCACGGCGCTCAACTTCAACAGCCTGCTCGACGACTACGATGCCGCCGTGTTCTTATACCACCCGCTATACCAACCATTGGGAATCGCCATCAAGGCCAGCACCGAGGGCGAAAACAACCTGGATTCGATGTCGATCACTTTCGTGTACACCGTGCTCCTGATGATCATCATGGGCCTGGCGATGTACCTCGTCTACGGGCGCAGCGGAGCCGCGACGCGACGCGCCCGCCGCCGCGCAAGCCGCAACTGATTCCTCCAACCGATACCTCGGCACATTTCAAGTTGTGCGGCCGAGGTGGCTTGTGAATTCGTCCGACGCCAAGGTCTGTAGCGTGTGATGTTCGGTAACGATCGTTCGCACGACACTCCCAGCGCGCTGCTTTAGTCGGCGCCGGTGGAGTCGGATCGAAGGGTCCGGATCCGTAGCCCGGGCGGTCGCGTGTGTTCCCTGGGGTGGATGGGTGGTCGGAATACTCACCGTGCGCGGGTGCGGTACCTTGGTATTGCTCGACACCTGGTTGTACATTGCGCCGGCGCTGTTCTTCCTCCTTCGAAGCGTATGGTTTGGCGTTTACGTGGGCACAGACGAGATTCGGATCCTGTCATGGCTATGTACACACCGCGTGGCCCGAGCGGACGTCGATGCGGTTTGGGTCCGGATCTACAACGGGTTTTCGATCCGCTGGTCGGCATTGCTTACCCTTTCGATGTCACACATGAGCTGATCACGTTGCTGTCGCGGCTGCCGCAGGAGCTATCGTGCGCAACAGACCAGCCATTCTGACCCGTGCCAGCGAATCCGATGGATCTCGACGTCAGGTGGAACCACGGGGCGCCGCCGTTCCGGCGCTCCACGGACCCGCTCATCCAGACCCACTGGATTGACGCGAACACCATCGTCCTCAGGCAGAGCCTGGCCATCAACTACGAAGCCCCCTTCCTCTATCTGATGTTCGGCGAGGCCCGCGCGCTACTGCTCGACACAGGAGCGACGTCCGACCCTGCGTCGTTCCCCCTCCGAGAGCTGGTCGACCGGCTGTGCAATGAATGGCTTGCCCAGCATCCACACGATGACTACGAACTAGTGGTTGCACACAGTCACTCCCATGGCGACCACATCGCCGCCGATGGGCAGTTCGCAGATCGACCACGTACCGTCCTAGTTGGGCACGCGCCGAGCGACGTCGCCGAGTTCTTCGGGCTCGTCGGCTGGCCCGCTGGGGAGGTGCATTTCGAACTCGGCGAGAGGCAGCTGGCGGTCCTTGCCATCCCCGGTCACGAAGCCTCGTCGATCGCGATCTGGGACCCCACCACCGAGCTCCTCTTCACGGGTGACACGGTCTACCCCGGCCGGCTCTACGTGCACGACATCGCCGCATTCCAGGACAGCGTCGACCGGCTCCTTGCCTTCTCAAAGCGCCACCCAGTGAGTCGAGTCATGGGAGCCCACATCGAAATGTCGAACCGCCGGGGCCGCGACTATGCACGCACCGTCGCCTACCATCCCCACGAAGCGCCGCTCCCGATGACCGTCGACCAGCTACGAGCGGTGGTCACTGCCACCCGCACGGTGGCCACCCGTCCCGGCGCGCATCGCTTCGACGACTTCGCGATCTTTAACGGGCCGTGCAAATCTGAAATGGCACGACAGAAACTGCGCGCCAGAATCCGAAGGCTCTGGCCATTCTGACCCCGACGCGTTGCGGGCGCGGCTTGGGTCTGCGCAATAATGAAACGAAAACGTCCGCTCAGGATTGTGAAGGAATTACGCGGGTTACAATTTTCGCCGATACTTTCTCTATTAAGGTATCCGTAGATTCTTAATCGTGGCGTTTGAGACCGTTGCGGGTCAGGTCATGAGTGGGCCGATGTTGAGTGCAAACCGCTGACGAGGTCTGTTCGAAATGTGCGCACCTGGGCCACTCAGTACAGGCACCCCAAATACGGTGCTGATGGCCTTCTTTAGGCCGCTGTGGGCGTCGGAGATGACGAGCTTAACACCGTCCAGGCCGCGCAATTTCAATGAGTGCACTACGTTGATAATCCAACGAATTAAACCCCGGAAATTACACCACTCAGGGGACGCAACCGTGCGTTGGCGCGTCCCGCCCACTGGTGGGGCCGCGTGGTCAGCGCGCCGAGTACCCGCCATCGACGAGATGGTAGCTGCCGGTGATGAAGCTAGCGTTTTCTGACAGCAGGAATATGACCAGGTCTGCGACCTCATCCGCCGTTCCCAGTCGGCCGATTGGGTGCAGGCCAACCAGCCCGTCGTACGTTTCTTTGGGCAGGGTGCTGAGCAGTGGAGTGTCGATATAACCGGGGCCAACGGCGTTGATGCGGATGCCCTTGGTCGCGTACTCGAGGGCGGCCGCCTTCGTCAGTCCGACTACGGCATGTTTTGCTGCGACGTACGATGAGGCGTTGAGTTCACCGTTGGTGCCGAGGACGGACGACACGTTCACGATGGAGCCACCGCCCGATTTCTCGATGGCGGGGATTTCGTAGCGAAGGCTGTAGAGGACGCCGTTCAGATTGACGTTGATGACCTTGTCCCAATCGGAAAGGTCGAGTTCGCCGACGGGGGCCGGGGCCGGGGCGATTCCCGCGTTGTTCACCGCGAGGTGAAGTGCGCCGTAGGTGTCGATCGCGAGCTGTACGGCAGCATCCGCTTGCGCCGGAACGGTCGTGTTCTGCTCGACTGCTGCGGCGGAGTGCCCGGCGGCCGTGATGTCTTCGGCTACCTTCAGCGCGGCGTCGAGCCTGAGGTCACTGACCACGACCGATGCGCCTGCCGCGGCCAGCTTTCGTGAGATGGCCGCCCCGATGCCGGAACCGCCGCCCGTGACGAGTGCCACTTTTCCCTGAAAATCAGTCATCGTGGTGTCTCCTTGTTGCTTGTCTGAGCTATGCACTCGCCTCCCTACTCGTGCCAGCTCACCGAGGGCTCCGAGGCGCACGGCCACTGAGCCGCTACAGAGCGGCATCGCCGGCGCCTGAAAACCAGCGCCGTTGACACGGGCCCGCCATGCAAGACCCTTAGTAGCACAGTCGGCCAGTTACCGGAGAGGGTCTCCAATAACTGGCCGACACGACTGTGAGCCGGTAGCCGCAGACCTGCCGGGGTCACCCGCAAAACCTGATCGAACTAGGCCGTTACCACGGTGTGGTGAAGCGTCTCGGGGAGTTGCTCACGAGTTGTCTTCGAGGATGAGCTGTGCCGCGTGCCAGGCGAGAGCCTGAGTCGGGGCATTGTTGTTCCCCGATGGCATGTGTGGGAAGACGGACGCGTCAACGACTCGCAGTCCCTCCACCCCGCGAACACGAAGCCGTGCGTCGACAACGTCGTCGTCATTGGGTCCCATGGCGCACGTGCCCAGGGTGTGGTACCCGGTTCCGCCGCGGTTGAGCGCGTTTTCGAGTATCTGCTCATCCGTGGTGTAGCCGGTGCCAGGGAGGGTCTCCTCGCGCACCAGTCGACTGATCGGACTCTGGGCCATGATTTCGCGTCCCTTTCTTGCCCCGAGAACGACCAGGCGGCGGTCGTGCTCGGTTTCGAGGAAATTCGCGGTAACCGTCGGCTTGTTCGACGGCAAGTTGCCGGTGATGTGGATGGATCCGGTACTCGTCGGGCGCAGCGGATACGTCAGGAACATCATTCCCGGGTTCTTGTCGACCTTCACTTTGCCCGACGTTAACGATGCCGCCGCCGTGGAGATGGGTGTGAAAAATCCCTGCGTATCCGGCCGCTCGGATTTCGGATCCGACTTGTAGTACATCAGCACGTTGTAACCACCGAACGACATGACGCCGTCACGTTGCATCAGATACTTCGTGCCGGTGAGCATCTGCCGGGAGACGTTGGAGAGCTGCTTGTTGTACCCGTCGGCGCCCTGCATCGAGAATTGAAAGCTGGTGCCGTGATGCTCGTGCAACCGTTCTCCGACGTTGGGGCTGTCCACGACTACTTTCACCCCGGCGGAACGTAGCTGATCTAAATCTCCGATGCCGGAGCGTTCGAGGAGAAGCGGAGTGTCGAGCGAACCGCCGGCCAGGAGCACTTCTTTACGGGCGGAGTAGTCGACCGTCACGCCCTTGCGCTCAACGCGCACGCCGGTGGCACGCTTCCCATCGAAGAGGACATATCCAACCTCCGAATGGCTTAGCACCGTCAAGTTGGGGCGCTGCCGAACCGGATGCAGATAGGCTTCCGCAGCGCTGACACGCAAGCCGTTCGCGATGTTCGACGATACGTATCCGACGCGCTCATTGTCGCTCCCGTTCAGGTCGTCTTCCCGGTTCATACCGAGCTTCCCTGCGGCGTCCATGAAGGCCTCACTGACTTCCTCGGGCGGCGAAGCCACGGAAATCCCAACGGGACCGCCGACGCCTCGAGTATTCGACGCGCCAAGTGCGTGGTCTTCAATGCTCTTGTAGGCACCCACAAAGGTGTCCCATCCCCAACCAGGATTTCCCGCCGCTTCGATCGAGTCGTAATCGGGTTTCCAGCCGCGATTCCAGACCATGCCGTTCACCCCGGTGGAACCGCCGATCATACGACCGCGGGACCACTGTTCTACGGAACCGGTTCCAAACGGTTCGGTGGCGAACTTCTTCGTGTACTTCGGGTCCGTCATCGTGAAATAGAACCCCTTCGGTACGAGAATCACCGGACTACGATCGGAGCCTCCGGCCTCAAGCAGCAAAACTTGATTTGCGGGGTCCTCACTCAACCGATTGGCCAGGACACATCCCGCCGCTCCGGCACCGACAATAATGTAGTCAAAAATCATGCTGAACTTCCTCTTCCTTGTGGATGATCAACGGACGCACCGATTTATGCGTCGACGACACTCGATTTATTACACCGAGTGTCTTAATTCAAGTATTGCCAGAGAGTATGGTCGAGTCAATGGCTTCCACCCCTGATACCGGAGAGAGTCGAGGGCGAGGACGTCCCCCGACAGTGTCCGTGGATGCCGTCGCCGAGATCGGCCTCGGCCTGTTTTTGAAAAACGGCTTCGACCAGACAACGATGACCGACATCGCCACTGCCGCAAGCATCGGGCGCAAGACGCTGTTCAACTACTTTCCGAACAAAGCCGACATCGTCTGGAACCGATTCAACCGGCAGCTCAAAGACCTCACCAACGCTCTGGAGAGGGCTCCCGCCGACATCGTCAGCACCGACGCGGTCGTGGCAGCGGTACTGTCCGGCCTACACACCTATCCCGCTGCCCTGCCCATCATGCGCGCCGAAGTCACTCTCATCCAGGCGGTTCCGGCGTTACAGAGTTACGCATATATGCAGGGTCAACCCTGGAGGGATGCCATCACCCACTTCATCGCTGATCGAGAGGGACTCGACCCCAAAGACACGCTGCCGGAAGTTCTCGGCCATGGCTACTGGCACGCCATGTTCGTCGGTTTTCGCAACTGGCTCCACTCGGGCCAAGCGTCCCCCTTGCCGTATGTCGAGACCGCCCTCCGCGACTACTCCCGAGCCCTACAAGCCGCATTCGCACACGAAAAGACTCAATAAAGCTGATCAAATCCTCAGCATCCGTCCTGGTCGTCAGTCAGCTGCGCCTTCGACCATTCGCTATTCGAAGTGATCGCCAATTGTGCAGCGGAATATCCGCCCACTTCAGGTGCTCGTCGACAAGGCGGGTTTCGTGATCACCAGCCGCGTTGTTTCCACTCGGAGAGCTTGCTCCGCTCGGCTCCAATCGTTGTACCTGCTCCATGGCCTGGGTGTACCAGTGTGTCGTCCGGAAGGTAGTCGAAGATTCGGGTGACGATGTCGTTGTACAACGATGCGAAACGCGTGGCATCACCGTCGGTGTTTCCAACTCCGCCTGGGAAGAGCGAATCACCAGTGAACAGATGGGCGGGACCAGATGGGTCGCGGTAGAGCACGGCAACCGACCCGGGGGTGTGTCCGCGCAGGTGGATTACTTCGAGTTCAATGCCTTCGATGGACCTAACTTCTCCGTGGTGCAAGGGTATGTCCGTAGGAACGGCAATGTCCGCAATATCGTCGAGCCCCGCCGAAGCTGGTGCCTTCGTTAGTTCCCTGACCTCGCCAAGTGCCCGCACATGATCCCAGTGCGAGTGTGTGGTGATTATGAGGGCCAGCCTGGCGATGGCACTGGTGTCTTTCTGTGCATCTTCGAGCAGGGTGAAGATGGCGGGTGCATCGTCCGCGGCGTCGATCAGGACCTGGGCGCCGTTGGATTTCGAAGTGAGTACGTACACGTTATTGCTCATCTCAGACACTGAGATGCTGCGAACCGTAAGAGCATTGAGATCGTGCATAGTCCTGTTCCTATAACCGGTTGCTGGTCTCGCTCGGTGGCGTCGCGGGGCTAGCGGTAAATAACCTCTGTTCGTCGCGGTGCCTCGAGTTCATGGACCACTGGGTGCGCCTCTTGGCGGCTCGGGTGATCAGATGGATAGCGGGGGTCACGTCGATCAATTCAGCAATCACCCATTTTTTTTGCTACTCGGGCATCGTCATTTCTCCCAATGGGCCCCAACCTTCAGCATCGATACGCTCGCTGATGACCTCTGGAATCTTCACGAGCGCTTGAGGCATAGCCTTCATAGCCGCCGAGAAGTGAGTGCTGTTCACGTGAGCTCCCGCGGCGTCATCGTGGAATGCCTCGACGAGGACGAACTCGTGAGGATCGTCAACACTGCGCGACCAGTCGAACCACAGGTTGCCTGGTTCCTGGCGAGTGGCCTCTGTGAAACCTCGTGTGAGGTCCAGCCAGCGATCACTCCAATCTGGTTTCACTGTGAACTTGGCAACGATGAAAATCATGGAATGGTTCCTTTCCTGGATCACGTCCCATTGAATGGTGGCGCTTCCTGAAAACCTGACGGTGAGTTGTCCTAGTTTAGGTGGGGTTGTCGATAGCGGTAGTCTGATGATGGATATGTCGGCGTCGTGCTCGTCGGGGAGTTCTCCGGCACTGCACGACGACTGTGTCTATGTCTGCGATCGCCACCAAAACAATGTGTCCCGGGTGCGCCGGCATCACCGGATGAGGGCCATCGAACCGGAATCTCAGTGCCGTTCGATTATTTCACCAGAGGTAGCCACAGCGTGCCGCTACTAGACCCCTGGGATAGGCGTCGCGACGAGTGACCTGATGAGCGCAGTTAGTCGGTGCGCTGGGACGCCGCTTAAACCAGAAATCGCTCCTGAAAATCCTCAGGAGCGATTTCTTTTTGTTTCGACCGGGCCGTTTCGTGAACAGTTTCGCGAACGGCCCTTTGGTGGGCTGACAGGATTCGAACCTGCGACCCCTTGCAGGTTCTAGCCTAAATTCTGTCCTTGCCGAAAGTTCCCGAAAACCCGCGGATTTCCTTGTGTTTGCAGGGAACCGGGCGGTTCGCTGCCGCCAATCGTACGTCATCGTTTTGGGTCATTTAGTGATGAATGTGATGGGTAAATGATGACCTTGTGAACCGCTTTTGGCGGGCGCACAGTCGTGGAACGACCGCGGCCCTGACGCGGTCCATGACGCTGACCGGCGCACCACGCGTCACCTCGGCAGCCGCGCTGCAAACACCGCCCACACGTTCGTTGCCGGCCGTGCCGTTTCATGAAAAAGGCCCCGGCTCGCCGCCGCTGGGGAGAACCCCGAGCTCGGGCAACTCGCCATCTAAACTTGGCCGGGTACCAACGGAAGGAACCATCATGAGCATGGAAGGCGCGGCCTGGAGCTCGCTGCACAAGATCTCGAGCGCCAGGGACGGCAAACACGGCTTCTCCCGTGAGTCCGTGCGACGGATCATGACGTTCGCGGTGCCCTACCGGTCCAAGCTGCTGATCTTCATCACCCTTTCCACCGTGGGAGCTTTCCTCGCTGTCGCGACGCCGGTACTCGCCGGCCAGGTGGTCGACGTCATCGTCGCCCAGGGCGCGGTCACCACGATTGTGTGGCTCGCCGTCGTCATCGCCCTCGTGGCAGTGGCTGACGCCGCCGTGTCACTCGTGACGCGGTGGTACTCGGCGCGGATCGGTGAAGGCGTGATCCTCGACCTCCGCACCGCGGTCTTCAACCACGTGCAGAAGATGCCGATCGCGTTCTTCACCCGCACACGAACGGGCGCCCTCGTGAGCCGCCTCAACAACGATGTGATCGGCGCTCAGCAGGCCTTCAGCGGCACGCTTTCCGGCGTGGTCACGAACGTCGTGGCACTGATCCTCACCCTGATCGTCATGCTCAGCACGTCCTGGCTCGTGACGGTTCTCGCCGTGATCATGCTCCCCATCTTCCTGGTACCCGCCCGCCGCATGGGAAGCCGCCTCGCAGCGCTCCGCCGCGAGGCCGCCGACCACAATTCCGCCATGAGCACGCAGATGACCGAGCGCTTCTCAGCGCCCGGCGCCACCCTCGTCAAGCTGTTCGGCCGGCCCGACGAGGAGGCCGAGGAGTTCCGCGTCCGCGCCGCCCGTGTCCGCGACATCGGTGTGCGCGCCGCAATGCTGCAGTTCGTGTTCTACACCGCCCTGATGCTCGTCTCCGCTCTCGCCCTCGCGCTCGTGTACGGGCTCGGCGGCGCCCTCGCACTAGCCGGCCAGCTGAACACCGGCGACGTGGTCACCCTGGCGCTTCTCCTCACCCGCCTCTACGCGCCGCTCACCGGCCTCGCAAACGCACGGGTGGAGATCATGAGCGCGGTGGTCAGCTTCGAGCGCGTCTTCGAGGTGCTCGACCTCGACCCGCTCATCAAGGAGAAGCCCGACGCCATCGCCGTGCCCGAAGGCCCGGTGTCCGTCGAGTTCGACAACGTGCGCTTCGCCTACCCGTCCGCGGACAAGGTGTCTCTCGCCTCTCTCGAGGAGGTTTCCACATTGGACACGCGCGGCGGCGAGGAGGTGCTGCACGGCGTGTCCTTCAGGATCGAGCCGGGTCAGACGGTTGCCCTCGTTGGTTCGTCCGGTGCCGGCAAATCCACGATTGCGCAGCTCCTCTCGCGCCTGTACGACGTCGACAGCGGCGCCGTGCGCCTCGCGGGGACGGATGTCCGCGATGTCACGTTCGCCTCCATGCGCCATACCCTGGGCATGGTGACGCAAGACGGCCACCTGTTCCACGAGACCATCCTCTCCAATCTGCGCCTCGCGAGGCCGGAAGCGTCCGACGATGAGGTGTGGGACGCCGTCCGCCGTGCGCGGCTCGAGCCGCTCATCCGGTCCCTGCCCGACCAGCTGAACACCATGGTGGGCGAGCGTGGCTACCGATTGTCCGGGGGTGAGCGCCAGCGGATGACCATCGCGAGGCTCCTGCTCGCCCAGCCGCGCGTCGTCATCCTCGACGAGGCGACGGCGGCGCTGGACTCGACGTCTGAGGCCGCCGTGCAGGCGGCGCTCAGCGAGGCGCTCGAGGGACGGACAGCGATGGTGATCGCACACCGCCTCTCCACCATCCGCAGCGCGGACCTGATCCTCGTGGTTGAGGACGGCTCGATCGTGGAGCGCGGTACGCACGAGGAACTGCTGGCTGTGGGTGGGCGGTACGAGGAATTGCACCGGACCCAGTTCGCCGTGCAGAAGAATGTTGCGGCGGATGCGGATGCGGATGCGGATGCGGATGCGCTAAGCGGGATCTAGTCACTGAGCACTTCGCCACCATGCGGTCCGGCGCCTGAGCCGGACGACCGACGAGTCGGTGGCGCTGGTAATCACGGCAGCGTAACCGACTCCGGCTCGGTGGCCACACGTCAAGCGCGGGGGGAGAGCGACGTGAGTTGGCGAAGGGTGGCTTCGATGCCGGCGGCGTTCTGCCGAGGAAAGCCGAGCAGCTCGTAGACCTTTCCCTGAACGGCTGGGACGGTGCTGTAGTCAAACGTCTCAGTAACGCGCGTAGACGTGGGCGTGAGCGGCGTGAGTTCCCAGCGCCACCGGTGTCCCGCGGGGTGACGCCACTCTACAAGCCGACCGTCTTCGATGCGCGTCACCGTGCTGGTGATGCGATACGGGACGCCGAACTGCTTCATCGCTACCGAGAATTTTGCGCCCTGGGTGAGTCGCCGCGGCCCCGACACCGTACCGCCGACGGTGCCCGAGCCGTCCAGCTCACCGTGACGGTGCGGATCAGCCACCAACGCGAAGACGTCTTCGGCCGAAGCCGGCACCTCAACAGTGCGCGCGACTTGGCGCGGCCCTTGCTCAACCTGTTCGACCGTCATACTGCTCAGCCTAGGTGGGGGCTGTCTCTTAGACGGTGTTTCCGGCTTGACGTGCTGCACGTGGGTCTTTCGAGAGCAGCGTCGATGCAACGAATTGCCGCTACGCGGGGTCGACAAGGGCGCCGTCATCCTCGTCGCCCCAAGACTCAACAAGCGTGATTAGCCCGCGCGAATCGCGAATCGAAAGCACGAGCGCAATGATCGCGGTCGCGATTCCGATAACGCCCAGGGGGTTCGCGATACCAATAGCGATATCCAACGCAGGCTGTGTGGGTCCGCTGATGATTGTCTGCAAACCGCGAGGTGTTGAATCTGGAAGCGTGAGTCCCAACAAGAGTCCGCTAACGCCTGATGCAAGGAAAAACGCGTATGTTATCGCGCGAGTTTCGAACCCTCGACGTGCCGTGCGTCGTACCGCGAGCCCCGTGAACACCAGCAAGGCGGCAAAAATCACACCCAGCGTCGCCGCGTAGATGATGGTGAGGTCGCCACCGATCCCGAAGAGGTGGCGGCCGAAAGAGATCCACGCGGCCACCGCGATACCAGCAACCACGACCACGCCACCCATGTGCCCTGAGCGCGAGGCACTAGGCGTCGCGCGAACTCGAATTACGCTGTACGTCATCACGCGCTCTCCATCACTGTGCTCGTTACAACATCTCCCAGAGCGCTAAGCGATCTGTCGCCCTCCAACCAGAAGCTGATCTCACAATAAGGCCATCGAGCGCGCTGTGTGACTTGGACACCGCAGACTGCGTCACGCCGGTTTCCTTCGCCAGCTCAACTTGGGATCGAGGCTCCCCGTCGAGGAAATACGCACGCATGATTGCCCAGCGACCCCACGGGTTGCGTCGTCGGCCAGGCACAGCCACTGACGCATGCGCCGCCACGATCACGTCTGGCGAGTGTATCTCCTCGCGGTCCCAGACAAGGAGTCGATCCCTGAGCGATACAACGCCCAACCGCCGATCGCGCTTCGCGGCGTCGATGAGGCCGCGGCTTGCGACGGGCACGACGACCAAGACACGCTCCTGGGCATTCTCAAGCAAATGCAGGGCGTCCCATTCATAGATCGTCTTTTGCCGCACCTTCACTTGCACTGCAGCGGTTTCGCCGTCGCGGCTCACGAGAAGGCCAACGCCCCGACGCTGGTCGGAACGCACGGACACGTCGAAACCGGCCGCGATGAGCACGTCAACTGCGTCAGACTCAGAAATCGCCGAAGCCGGCACTGTGATCCTCATATTCCTTTTAGTGAGTTATTTCACTAGAACTACTAGTACGTATTTTCTCTAGACGGAATCCAGCAAGATGCCGCGAGCCTGAGTTTTGATCCTTTCCGTGACCATTGACCGCCGAGCTGCGGCGGGCCGAGGCCCACTTCGTCGACGTTGCGAGCCTGCTGCCGCGCGTGGTTGCGGCGCGCGGGCTCGAGGACGCGCAGGACATCGCGGCGGTGCTGCGGGCCCGAGTCGCGGCGGTCGTGTCGCGGGATAGCGGAGCGGGTCGCTCGCGCCGTGCGCCGCGTCTCGTCCCTGGACTCATGCCACGGGCGCTCGGCCCGATGGATTCTGCCATGCATCAGGCCTTGGTCGAGCGCGCCGACCTGATCGAGTCGCGAGCGGCCGCAGTGCTCGACCGTGCGTTGCTCGCAGGGGAGTCGTGGACTCGAGCGCTCGGGGTACCGCCGCGAGGATCGGCGTCCGCTGTGTGGCGAAAGTACGCGAGCACGGTCTCGGCGTACCGCGATCGCTACGGCATTACGTGTGCTAAGCCGCTAGGTGCAGTACCAGAGAGGCGGCGCAGAAACTTGACGCCTCTCGAGCGCGTGCCGCACTCGAGGGCGCGCAGCGGCTGGCGAAAATCACGCTTACCTTGCGCCCCGATCAGCTGTCGTTCCCCGTCTAATGCTCTAGCTCACCAGATGGTGGCCGACAGATTCGAAACCACGTGATGATGCAGTCACCCGTCGTCGCGCCGAGCGCACCAACTCTGGCTTGGCAACGACGTACGAGGTGCTCGCCGTCTCACCGTCGTCGTTCTTCCGATTAGATCTTGGCGGGCGCCCCGAGCTGCACCGAGAGCTCCGCCGCGACGCGGGCAGCCAGTACCCCAGCCTCGTTGAGGTGCGTTCCCAGTCTCGTCTTGGGAGCGCTGACGTTGATAGCGGCGATGATGTTGCGTCGAAAATCGAAGACCGGTGCGGAGACCCCCACGACGCCCTTCTCGAATTCCTCGTCGACGGTGGCGTAGCCACGCTGACGGATGTGCGCCACTTCGCGCTTCAGACTCTCAAAATCGGTGACGAGGGGTACGCCCTGTGATTCGCGTGATGTCGTTTCGGCTGTGTCGCTATACATGAGCAGCGGCGTGACTGGACCCAACACCGGTTCATCATGTCCGTGCGCTTCATACCAGCGCCGAAGATCGTCCTCGGCCCAATCGCTCACGAGCACTCGTCCTGACGACGTGCGCCACGCGGCCGTACTAACACCCTCCCAGCCGAGCCCGCGAAAGGCATACTCGCTGAGTTCACTCGCCAACGTCAGCACGCTCCCCCCGCGCAAGACACACAGGTGGGTGGTCTCATGAGTTGCCGTGACCATCCGTCGAAGGTACGGCACGGATGCGCGCACGAGGCGAGATTCGAGCGTGCGCGCTGCGAGGGCGTAGAGCTGGTAACCCAGACGGTAGTTTTGCGTGACTTCGTCGCGGGAGACCAAACCGACCTCGGCAAGAGTCGCCAAAGTGCGCGACACCAGGCCCTTGTCGCGTCCGGCCAACTGGGCCACACGGAGGACTCCAAGCCCACCAGAGGAGTCAGCTTCTGGAGAACCGAGAATTTCTAGAAGCTCGAGATCCCGGCGTAATCCAGCGGAGTTTCGCCGTGGTACTGCTTTGGCCGCTCCGGAATCCGAGCCGCTCAACATGGTCATCATGGTTGCAGAATAGTTGAATGTTGCCATATGCACAATCATGGTTGTGCAAAAGGGCACGATCTCGTAGTCTCGCTGTATTCCACCGCTATTCAGTTGAATCGCGGTTCACGCAGAGTTGAGTGAAGGAGGACGCGCCCGTGACCTTAGACCTGAACGGACTGTTGACGTTCTGGGCCCGCCGGTGGGACGACATCCTGGAGTTGCTCGGCGAACATCTCGCCGTTGTGGCCGTCGCCCTGGCGATCGCCATGGTGATCGGTGTCGGAGTGGGGATGTTGGTGTGGGACAAGCCCCTTCCACGGTCCGCCGTCATCACTGCTGCAGGCGTGGCCCTCACCATCCCGTCGCTTGCGCTGCTCGCCCTGCTGATTCCCGCAGTTGGCCTGGGCTGGACGCCGACCGTGATCGCCCTCGTTATGTACTCGCTGCTGCCAATCGTGCGCAACACGGTCGTGGGCCTTCGCGAGGTTTCTCCAGCAATTATGGAATCCGCCCTTGGTATGGGCATGACGCCATTCACGGTGCTGCTCCGCGTGCAGCTTCCAATGGCGTGGCCAATCATTCTCACTGGGGTACGCGTGGCCGCCCAACTTACGATCGGCGTCGCTGCGATTGCAGCCTATGTAGCCGGCCCCGGTCTTGGCCAGTTCATCTTTCAGGGTCTCAGCTCGCTCGGTTCTAAGAACGCCCTCAACTTCGCCCTCACCGGAACGCTCGGTGTGGTGCTTCTCGCACTCGTCGTCGATGCCGCCTTCGTGGGCATCACCCGTTCAACCACCTCAAGGGGACTCCGTGCCTAAGCAACCAAACACCGCCCTGCTGCAGATCGCCGGCAAAACGAGTGGTGCGCTCATCGAACTCAACAACGTAACCAAGCAGTACGCCAACCAGCCCGCCGCCGCGGTTCAGAACTTCTCGATGACCGCGCAACCCGGCGAGCTAATCATGTTTGTCGGTCCGAGCGGATGCGGCAAAACCACCACCATGAAGATGATCAATCGCATCATCGAGCCCACCAGCGGCTCGATCTCGATCGACGGCCGCGATGTACTCTCGCTCGACCCTAGTGAACTTCGCCGCCACATCGGCTATGTCATCCAGCAGATCGGGCTGTTTCCGCACATGACCATCGCCGAGAACATCGGCGTTGTCCCCAAGCTCCTAAATTGGAGCAAAGCAAAAACGAACGACCGGGTGCACGAACTCCTCACTACGGTGGGCCTCGAACCCGGCGACTTCGCGCACCGCTACCCCAAGCAACTCTCCGGCGGACAGCAACAGCGCGTAGGTGTTGCTCGTGCCTTGGCCGCCGACCCGCCGGTGATGCTCATGGACGAACCGTTCGGCGCGACCGACCCGATCACCCGAGAGAAACTACAGGCCGAGTTTCTGCGCCTTCAAGCATCGATCGGCAAGACCATCATCTTCGTCACTCACGACTTCGACGAGGCCGTGCGTCTCGGCGACCGCATCGCCGTGCTCAGTAACCGCAGCCAGATTGAACAATTTGATACCCCGGCGAATATTCTCTCGAACCCTGCCAACGATTACGTCTCTTCATTTATCGGTTTGGGCACTGCAATCAAACGCCTCGTCCTCATTCCTGTGACCGCAGCTCGCCTCGGCCCCGCAAACGCCGCGACTGGGGGAGGAACCACGGTGCGCACCACGGATTCTTTGCGTGACGCCCTTGATTCCCTCGTTCTTTCAGGACTCCCGGCACTGGCCGTAGTTGATGAGCTAAACAAGACGGTTGGGTCGATTAGCGTTGACCAAATCTCCGCAGTGCTCGGTGCCGAAGTGCCCGTTCTCGCCCCTACTGCGGAGGCCTGACCATGGTCGTCCCGACGGCTACCAGCGCGACCCCGACTGTGCTGCGCCGCACGGCCCGGCGTAGCGATGAAATCTGGTCGATCAAGCGGTTCCTCACCCCCGCCGCGGTGCTACTCGTGCTCGTCGTGCTCTTTCTCTGGCTGTCGAGCCTGACGCTCGACTCGATCGAGTCCCGCACCCTCAACACGGACTACATCATCGCCCGCGTGCGCGAGCACCTCGGGCTCACAGTAGTTGCGTCTGCACTCGTGGCCCTTTTAGCCATTCCGACTGGAATCCTGCTCAGCCGCACGCGCTCGCGCCTGATCAAGGCGATCGTGCTGGGCCTCGCCAACGTGGGCCAGGCAACGCCGGCGGTCGGCGTCATCATTCTGCTGGCCATCCTCTGGCAAACCGGCTACCTTACGGCACTCGTCGGGCTTGTCGTTTACTCGTTTCTGCCGGTGCTGCGTAACACCATGATCGGTCTGCAACAGGTCGACGAGAATGTGCGCGAATCGGCCTTCGGAATGGGTATGACCCAGAACCAGGTGCTCTTTCGTATTGAGCTGCCCCTCGCCGTGCCGGTGATCCTCGCCGGGCTGCGCACGTCGCTGGTCTTCTGCGTGGGGGTGGCGACGATCGCCACCTTCATCAACGCCGGTGGCCTGGGCGACATGATCGTCAACGGCTTGAAACTGCAGCGATACCCAGTCCTGGTGACCGGCGCCGTACTCGTCGCCTGTATCGCCCTTCTCATCGACTGGATCGCCGCTACAGCCGAAGACGTGCTCCGCCCCCGTGGTACCTGAACTCTCAATTTTTTCTTCGATCACAGCAGCTCTAACCAACCCCACACCCAAGGAGTAACAATGAAAAAAGCCACTGTCCTTTCTATCCTTGCCCTCACGGCCGTCGGCGCCCTGGCCCTGACCGGCTGTTCGTCGGGCAGTTCGGCTGGGACCGCGTCCAAGGGTGACGAAGTCACCGGCCTCACGGGTACGATCGGCGCCAAGGATTTCTCCGAGCAGTACATCCTCGCCTACCTGACGAGCGGTCTCCTCAATGCTCACGGCGCTAAGACAGATGCCAACACGCAGGTTGTCGGCTCGGCCAATGTTCGCGCCGCACTCGAAAGTGACGACTTCATGGGGTACTGGGAATACACCGGTACGTCCTGGATCACCTACAACAACAACACCGCTCCGGTACAGGGTGAGGAAGCGCAGTTCGCCGCCACCAAGGAGGCCGATGCCGCGAACGGTATCGCGTGGCTCGACCCAGCACCGCTTAACAACACCTATGCGTTCGCGATTCGCTCCGACAAGGCTAAGGAGTTGGGCGTCACTTCGCTCAGCGACATCGCCAAGCTGCCGGTGGCCGACCAGACCTTCTGCATTGAGAGTGAATTCTCGACCCGCGATGATGGTTGGCCGGGTCTCAAGGCCGCGTATGGTCTCGACGTTCCCGACTCCAATGTGGCCTTGCTCGACACGGGTGTTATCTATACGGCCACCGAAAAGGGCGACGACTGCAACTTCGGTGAGGTTTTCCAGACGGATGGGCGCATCACCGCCCTCGACCTCACGGTAATGAAGGACGACAAGGAATTCTTCCCGGTATACCAGGGCGCGTTCACGCTCAAGCAGACCACACTCGATGAATACCCCGGCATCGCCGAGGTCATGGCGCTGATGAGTGACAAGCTGACGACCGAAGAAATGCAGAAGCTCAACGCGCTGGCCGATGTTGACGGAGACGACCCCGAAGACATCGCCAACGAATGGCTGACCGAACAGGGACTGATCTGATGACGCAAGCCCTCCAGATCGGCGAGAGCTTCATCGGCGAGGGAGTGAACGCCGCCCACGTCAACACGGTCTTCGGTCACCGCGGAGGTCCGGCGGGGGTGGCCTGGGCGACCGCCCTTGCCACCCCGAGCGCGGGTCACGTTCCCTTCGTCACCGTGCTGCGCCCCTCCCTGCCGGTCAAACCGCTCACCCTGTTCGTGACCAAGGCCGCTCCGGCAACGGATGCTCACGGCCTGCTGATCTGGGGACCGGCGCAGGCCGGCATCGCAGCCGGGGTCGCCGAAGCCCTGGCTGACGGCACCATCTCGCGAGAACAGGCTGACAGTCACGTGATCATTGCCGCCGTTTGGGTGAACCCGGGCGCCGACGACGCCGAAGCCGTCTACGCCCACAACCGCCTCTCCGTGCACACTGCCCTCGTCAACGGTGCGGCCGGACTGCCAAGCACCGACGCCGTGATCCAAGCCCGCGACAGCCCGTCCAACCCGTTCTTCACGCCCGCGAACACCGCGGCTCCGGCGCCAACCCTCTCGGGAGCATCCACATGAAGATCACGGCGATCCGTCTCATCCGCTTGAATCTGCCACTCGATCCGCCCTTCTCGGCGGCCTGGGACCCCGTTCCGCGGCGCGACTTTCCCGCCACCCTGGTGCAGGTCGAAACGGATGCCGGTCTGATCGGCGTCGGCTCCGGCGACACCATGGACGGTTTCGAAGCCTACGAAGACCTTTTCATCGGCACCGACCCGCTACAGATCCTCAACCAGGTGCGCCGCATCGAGACGATCAACTTTCACGGCGGCCGTTACTGGCCGCTCGAAGCGGCGCTGTGGGACATCATCGGGCAGGTCGCCGGGTTGCCGGTCAGCGTGCTCTTTGGCGGGGCGCGCGACCGCCTCACCGCGTATGCCTCGTGCGGTGAGCTGAAACCGGCGGCCGCGCGGGCCGAGTCCGCGCTCGCCGCTCGGGAACGCGGCTTCAAGGCGATGAAGATTCGCATTGCCCGCGACAGCATCACCGAGGGCATCGCCGCCGTGCGCGCCACGCGCGAAGCGGTCGGCCCCGACTTCGACATCATGGTCGACCTCAACCAGATGTGGCGCATGAGCGGAGACATCGAGGCCGCCCTGCCGCTGGCCCGGGTACGTCGCATCGCCGCCGAGCTGCAGGAGCTCGGGGTGCTCTGGCTGGAGGAACCGCTGCCGCAGGCCGACGTTGTCGGTGCCCGGCGCATCCGCTCGGAAACCGGCATTCAGATCGCCGCGGGCGAAATGGTGCGCAGCATGGGCGAAATGAGCGCCCTCATTGAAGCGGATGCCTACGACATCTACCAGCCCGACGTCGCCCTCTCGGTGGGCATGTACCGGGCGAGGCAGGTCGCCGAATCTGCCAACCTGCGGCACCGGATGTTCACGCCGCACACCTGGAGCAACGGGCTGGGGCTGCTCGCAAACCTGCACGTCGCCGCCGGAGTGGATGCCGGGCCGTACCTGGAGTTTCCCTACGACCCGCCCGGCTGGACGCCCGAACGCCGCGACTTCTTCATGACCCCGCTCGACATCAACGCGTCCGGCGAACTGGTCGTGCCATCCCTGCCCGGGCTCGGCGCGCAGATCGACTGGGACGCAGTAAAGAGGTACACCGTATGACCACCGTTTTGGGCGAATCTGTCTGGATTTCCCGGGCCGCGGCCCTGAAGCCCGAGACCCGGCTGTTCATCGATGGCGCTTTTCGGCCGGCCCGCGACGGCGCCACCTTCGACAACTTCTCCCCGCGCGACGGCCGTCTGCTCTGCACGGTCAGCGCTGCAGGCGCTCCGGATGTCGACGACGCGGTTCGCGCAGCGGCCAGCGCCTTCGAGCGCGGCGTCTGGAGCCGTGCCGACCGACGCGAGCGGGCCCGGGTGCTCACCCGCCTCAGCGACCTCATGCTCGAGAACCTCGACGAACTCGCCCTGCTCGAATCCATCGATTCCGGGCATCCCATCGGGGACGCCCGCCGTGTTGACGTGCCGCAGGCCGCCCGCACAGTGCGTTGGTACGCAGAAGCCATCGACAAGATCTACGACGAGGTGGCACCCACGCCCCAGTCGGCGCTCGCCCTCGTGACCCGCGAACCGCTCGGCGTTGTCGGCGCAGTGGTTCCGTGGAACTACCCCCTCATCATCACAGCCTGGAAGATCGCGCCCGCGCTTGCAGCTGGCAACTCGGTAGTACTGAAACCGGCCGAACTGACGAGCCTGTCGGCGCTGAAGCTCGCCGAGCTAGCGGCCGAGGCAGGCATCCCCGCGGGTGTCTTCAACGTCGTTCCCGGGCTCGGACCTGTGGCCGGGCAGGCACTGGGGCGGCATCCGCTTGTGGACAAGATCACCTTCACCGGTTCACCCGCCGTCGGGCGCGGCTTTCTCACCTACTCCGGCGAATCGAACGGCAAGCAGGTCGCCCTCGAACTCGGCGGCAAGTCCGCGCAGGTCGTTCTTGCCGATACCGAAGACCTCGCCGCGTGCGCTGAATCGGTTGCCTGGGGCATCTTTTACAACGCTGGGCAGACCTGCCACGGCGGCAGTCGCCTCATCGTGGACGAGCGCGTGCACGACGAACTCGTCGACAGGGTGCTCGCGGTGGGGCGATCGCTCGTGCTGGGGGATCCGCTCAACGAGGCCACCCAGATCGGCACCATCGCGAGCGAGAAGCAGCTTGACCGGGTGCTGGGGTACACCGAGATCGCGCGCGCCGAGGGCGTTGACGTTCACGGCGGTGGCCGAGTGCGCCCCGATGGACTCTTCGGAGGCTATTACGTTGAGCCCACGGTTTTTGACGGCGTCGACAACACGGGACGAATCGGGCAGGAAGAAATTTTCGGCCCGGCCCTTGCTGTGACCACGGTGCGCGGCGCGGCCGAGGCCGTGCGCGTGGCCAACGACAGCCCCTATGGCCTCGCCGCGAGCGTCTGGACCAGCAACATCTCCACCGCTCACGCTGCCGCTCGCGAACTGCACGCCGGCACCGTGTGGGTGAACACCTTCGATGCCTCCGACATCATCACTCCCTTCGGCGGCTTCAAAAACTCGGGCAGTGGCCGCGACCGGTCGCTGCACGCCTTCGACGCCTATACCGCGTTGAAGACCACCTGGATCAACCTGGGTGATTCCACCCTTCCCACCGACTAACTCGACCACCACAGACTGAATTGAGAAAACTGTTATGACCGCTACTCCGTCGACGCGAGTCGGCTTCATCGGCCTGGGCAACATGGGCTCCGGCATGACCCGCAATCTGCAGGAGGCCGGCTACGCACTGGTCGTGAACGACATTCGGCGGGAATCAGCTGCCTCGCTGCTCGCCAACGGCGCCGTCTGGGCCGACACCCCGGCCGAGGTCGCCGCGCAGACCGACGTCGTCATCACCATGCTGCCCACGCCGCGTCACGTCGACACCGTCGTCAACGGCAAGAACGGCATCCTCGCCGGCATAGCGGATGGCGGCTGCTGGATCGACATGTCCACCTCCGTTCCCGACGTGGCCAACGGGGTGCGATTCGAGCACGCCGACCGCGGACTGCGCATCCTGGACGCACCCGTCAGCGGAATGTCGGTCGGTGCTGCCTCGGGCATGCTGCAGATCTTTGTTGGCGGTTCCTCTGACGACTTCGAGGAGTTGCTGCCGATCTTTAGGGCGATGGGAGACCCGGAGCGAATCCTGCACGTCGGTGCCGCCGGAACCGGCTACGCCGTGAAACTCATGATCAACCAGCTCTGGTTCTCCCATTTGGTCGCGACCGCCGAGGTGCTCAGCATCGGCGTCAAAGCGGGTGTCGACCTGGGCGTTCTGCGCGCCTCGCTCATCGCGAGCCCCGCCAACAGCAACTTCGTTCAGCACGACGTCCTGTCCATCCTCGGTGACGGCGACTACGACGAGGGCTTCTCCATCGCCCTCGCCTGTAAAGACCTCGGACTCTCCATCGACCTGGCCCGCTCCGTGGGGGTACCCGCCGAACTCAGCGGCCTGGTGGAGCAGATCTACCGCCGCGCCCGCGCCCAATACGGAGACGCCGCGGGGGAGATGAGCCCGGTGCGACTCTATGAGGATCTCAGTGGAATCAACCTGCGACTGAACGATTCCACCCCGTCGAGCCCCGCCGACGTGGTGGCTGCCGTCGCAGCGGCCGAGGAAGCAGCCGAAGCGTCGGCGAATGCCGCCGTCGCCGCGTCGGTGGCGGCATCCGCTGCCGCGTCGGCCGTGGCGTCATCCGTCAACGCCGATCTGGCCTCCGCATGAGCACCATCCGCCCAACGGATGCGACCGCCGCCGCGACCGGGCTGGCCCCGCTGCCCCGGTCGCTGAGCGACATTTCGCTCGTGCTCGACCCGAAACCGGTCGCGCATTTCGGCCGCGGCACCGTGACCGAAGTCGGCCGCATCACGGCGGCCAGCGGGGTGACGCACGCGCTCGTCGTCACGGACCCGTTCCTCGCCACCAGCCCAGTCGTTGCCGCCGTGCGCGAGGCCCTCGAAACAGCGGGGCTCACCGTCACCGTCTACGGCGGGGTCACCCCGAACCCGACGACAACGTGCGTCGACGAGGGCAGCGACCTCGCGGCATCCGTCGGCGCGGACGGCATCGTGGCCGTGGGCGGCGGATCGTCGATGGACGCCGCGAAGGGCATCGCCCTCGGCGCGCGCAACCCGCAGCGCGGCATCGGCCTCGACTACACGAGCAGCTTCTTGCACCCGGCCCTGCCGATCGTCGCGGTGCCCACCACCGCGGGCACCGGCGCCGAGGTGAACGCCTTCGGCGTGATCACCGACGTGGTCAGCCATCGCAAGTTCTACGTGGGTCACGACAGTGCACTCGCCCGGGCGGCCGTGCTCGACCCCGACCTCACCGTGGGCCTGCCGGCCGGCGCGACCGCCGCCACCGGCATGGACGCCCTCACCCACGCACTCGAGTCCTACCTGTCCGTGCGGGCGAACCCGTACAGCGACGGCATCGCCCTACAGGTCATCGCCACCGTCGCCGAGTTTCTGCCGCGCGCCGTCGACGACGGAACCGACATTGAGGCCCGCGCGGAACTGCTGCTCGCCAGCCACGTTGCAGGAGTCGGTTTCTCGCACACCGGACTCGGTCTCGTGCACGGCATCGCGCATCCGCTTGGTGGACAGTTCAATATTCCGCACGGACTAGCGCTCTGCATCGTGATCGAGGGTGTGCTGCGCTTCAACCTCTCCGCCCGCGCGGCAAGAATCGCTCGGGTGGCCTTCGCTCTCGGCGTCGGGCGCACCGACGTGACCGAGGCCGAGAACGCGCAGCGCGCTATTGAGGCCGTCGCCGCGCTGGCCGTGAGGGTCGGCATGACCGGCCCGCTCTCGAAATTCGGAGTAACCGACGGTGATCTGGCATCGCTCGCCGCCGACACGCTTGCCGACAGCGTGACCATCAACAATCCGATCCAGCCCACCGTCGATGACGTGGTGCGCATTCTGAAGGAATCCCTGTGACCACCACGACCGAAACCCGGCAACCTGCCGGTGTCACCCGCGCCGACGAACTGGCGCTCCTTGCGAGCCTGCCCACCGGTCTGTTCATCGGCGGTGAGTGGCGAGCTGCGAGCGATGGAGGCACCTTCGACGTTTGCGACCCCTCGACCGGTGACGTACTGGTTCAGGTAGCGGATGCGACGCCGCAAGACGGCCTCGCGGCGCTGGCGGCGGCATCCGCTGCCCAAAAGGGGTGGGCAAAGACTGCGCCGCGTGTGCGCGCCGAGATATTGCGGGCTGCATTCGAAGCGGTAACCGCGCGGGCCGACGACTTTGCCCTGCTGATGACGCTCGAGATGGGCAAGCCGCTCGCCGAGGCCCGCGGTGAGGTGAGCTATGGCGCCGAATTTCTGCGCTGGTTCTCAGAGGAGACGGCCCGCATTTCGGGCCGGTTCGCGGTCGCGCCCGACGGTCGAAGCCGCCTGATGGTGACCAGGCGTGCGGTCGGGCCGTGCCTGTTCATCACACCATGGAATTTTCCTTTGGCCATGGCCACGCGCAAGATCGCTCCGGCTATCGCAGCGGGGTGCACGATGGTGCTGAAGCCAGCAGCGCTGACACCGCTTAGCGCGCTGCTCTTTGCCCAGGTACTGCAGGAGTGCGGGCTGCCGGCCGGGGTGCTCAACGTCGTGCAGACTACAAGTGCCGGTGCCGTGACTGGGCCGCTGATCACCGATTCTCGGCTTCGTAAACTGTCGTTCACCGGATCGACCCCGGTGGGGATCAACCTGTTGAAAACTGCGGCCGACCAGGTGCTGCGAGTGTCCATGGAGCTTGGCGGTAACGCTCCGCTCCTTGTCTTCGAAGACGCCGATCTCGATGCCGCCGTCGACGGCGCGATGGTCGCGAAGCTGCGCAATGGCGGTGAGGCTTGTACCGCAGCGAACCGCCTGCTGGTGCACGAATCCATCGCGCGGGAGTTCACGCAACGCTTGGTAGAGCGGATGCGCGCCCACACCGTCGGCCGCGGCACCGAACCAGCCACGCTGCTCGGCCCGCTCGTCGACGAGGCCACCAGGGCCAAGGCGCACGAGCTCGTGATCGATGCCCAACGACAGGGTGCAACTCTGGCATTGGGTGGCACGTACATCGATGGACCCGGGTATTTCTACGCGGCGACCGTGCTGACGGATGTCCCCGCCTCCGCACGCATCATGCGCGAAGAGGTCTTCGGTCCCGTCGCGCCGATCATCACCTTCAAGACCGAAGCGGAGGCGATCGCGTTGGCCAACGACACCGAGTTCGGTCTGGTCGGGTACGTATTCACTCTCGATCTCAACCGTGCCCTGCGATTGTCGGAAGAGCTCGACGTGGGCATGCTCGGCGTGAATACGGGCATCGTCTCGAATCCGGCCGCACCGTTTGGAGGAGTCAAGCAGTCGGGGCTGGGCCGAGAGGGCGGTTTCGAGGGCATCGAAGAATACTTGGAGACTCGCTACGTCGGCATCGCCGACCCCTTTGCTGCTGTGAACTAGACCTTTGGGCGTATCGACGGTGTCGATGCGCCCATCGGGCACGTCTGGACCTTTACAACTGGGGGCTTTCCTCCATATGCATCCAGTTCTAGGGTGTTGGTAGGCATCCTCTATAACGCGCTGTCGCTCGTTGCGATGGTATGACTTTCAGTCCTTCAGGTTCTTGTTGCCGAGCATCTGAAAGGCCGCGCCATGTTCGAATTCATTCTGGCCGCCACCGCCCGCAGCTACTTCTTCTTGCGTCGATTCATGCCGACCGCTCTTGTGATCGACGCGATCCATACGAGGCGCGGGCTGAAGTGGGGTGTGCCGGCGATGCTGCTCGCCGTTCCGTATGCGCTCGCAGCTATCTATTGCCGAGCGCAGGTCGAAGCCGGCGGGCCCGGTTGGCTAAACCTGCTCGTGATCTTGTGTCTCTGGAACACCCTGAAGATTCTCTTGATCGGGCCAATCAGCCTGCTCAAGTTGATCGCGGTGCGCGTTCGTGAAGCAGTGGCGCGCCGTGGCATGACGCGGGCGCTGCTCGCCGACGGCGTCGAGCGCTTCGACGGGCCGACGCTCGTGTTGGGGCGCGGCTGACGGCAAGTCTCGGCCTGCGTACCTCCTGGTAGCGGCATGATTAGCTCACACACGACCGCGCACAGGAGGCTTCACTATGACGATTCCGCAAGAGCAGTTCGACGACCTGCTCAGCCGCACCGCCTTGGCTGCTCTGTTCTACTATCCGGAGATAGCCGTCGACGATGACGGCCCCAACCTGCAGAACGACATCGCGTACTGCCTGGAACCTGTCGCTGGGATCGCGGACGAGGACGCCGAACGGCTGCGCGTCGCGATCGGGCGTGTGATCACGAATCCGACGGCGCATCGCTCTGAGCTGCTTGCTTTGGTCATCGAGTTGGCTCCGCCGCCTGCCGAGTAGCCGCGATCATGAACGACCCATCTGAGGAAGGCGCCGCGGCGCGGAAGGCGCTGGCGGAGCATCCGTCTGCTGATGAAGCGGCGGAGAAGTGGCGCCAGTATGTGGCGGCGAATCGCAACCGGATCCGCGCGATAAATCGGCTCTGGCGGGCCGAGCACCTAGAACGGGCCCGGGAGCTCAACCGGGACTCGATCCGTCGGGCCGCTGCTCGGCGGCATCGGGAGGCAGTGGGCCGAGCGCAACAAGGAGCGCCGTGCCGAGTTGCAGCGCAACCGGCGCAGCGATCCCGAGATCTACCGGTCCGAGCTGGAGGCCAACGCAGCAGCGCGACGGCTGAAGCGCAGCCTGAGTCGGGCCGGCCTCCCGCCGCAGCTTTTGCACGCGACGACCGCGGCGGAGTGCCGGGCCAACGAGCGCGAGGCCGATACCTACTTCAATGACCCGTCGCGGCCAGAGCATCTGCGGCAGTTCACGGTGTTCGCGGAATCGCTGACCGAGCACATGTTGAAGAACGACACTCGCATGCGCGAGTTCGCCGAGGCGTACGTGGAGACCAGAGCGCGCATGGGCCTT
The DNA here is from genome assembly GCF_004403435.1 of Cryobacterium sp. TMT1-66-1. Classification (NCBI taxonomy): domain Bacteria; kingdom Bacillati; phylum Actinomycetota; class Actinomycetes; order Micrococcales; family Microbacteriaceae; genus Cryobacterium; species Cryobacterium sp. TMT1-66-1. The sequence continues at coordinate 107,875 of NZ_SOGP01000025.1, read as the reverse complement.
CCGTCGGTTCCGGCGGAGACCATCGTTCACGCCCGAGCCGTCGAGATAGTCGCGGAGCGGATGCGCCGGGTCGACCTACTGACCAGCCGCGACGTCGCCGCGGCCGTGCGGAGTACGAAAGCTGAGGTGCGGCGGGTAGAGCGACAACAGCAATTCGACCAACTCGTAAGAGCTGTCGTAACGCAGGTGCAGCGTAATTGCAAGCGGTATGTTGTCGAAGCTGAGATGGAGAACCAGGCAAGGGCACGTCGCGGGAAGCCGCGTGCGCCAGTGGAATCGCTGATCATACAGGCACCCGCCCCGCTCGAGTAACCCTCCGATGGGAATCTCCAACCAGGCGCTGGGGATGTACTGCAAGATGAGCGCCCTGATGCAAGCACGGCAAGCCATCCGGCCCGCCGAAAGTCCCCGTGCCGCACCACGCGCCCGAGAATGATGGCGGCGGTCAGCGCGTCGCACGGGTCAACGAGGATGACGCCGTCAATAGGCCTTAGGAGCAGGACCAGGAAGGGGACGGCCACCGAATCAATCCCCATCCCGGTAACGCGCTGCATGCTCGAGCCGACCAACAACGCGAGGACTACATGAACGGTCCACCACATTTAGGCTTTCCAGGCTACGTACTGCGTCTCTCGGAATTCCAGCATGCCGGCACTTGCGCCACCGCGGCCGAGACCTGATTGTTTGGTGCCACCCAGGGCGCGAATGCCACGGAGGGAAACGGATCGTTGATCCCCCACGATGCCGGCTTCGAGCGTCTGGAGGTAGCTAGAGTTTTCGCCCGTTGCGACCATTGGGGCCAAGCTGACCGCGACTATACATTTTGTGTCTGGTCCTGAAGGTCCTGATGGTCCTCTGGTCGTTGTCGACACCGTCTTTTGTACTATGGGACCGTGACAAGGGACCTGTCGTCGGTGTAGTCCTCACCTGAGGGCAAGTAGGCCTGTGCGTCAAAAGTCGAGTTGACCTGCCGGAATGTGTAGGCGGGCTCCGGCCAGAGAGTTGTTAGCCGACCGTTGCGATGGTCCACGTACCAACTCTTGCACCCGCCGGTGAGCCACACCGTGCCCTCGGCGAGTCTGTCCAGACGGCCCATGTACGCTTCTTCGGCCGACTCGGAAACCTCCAGCTGAGGCAGCCCGGATTCGTCCTTGAAATCCAGGGCGCCCATGATGTAGTCGATCTGAGCCTCCGCGATATAGACCGCTGAGTTATGACCCAGCCCGGTGTTTGGGCCGCTGATAATCCACATGTTCGGGAATCCATGCACGGCTGTTGTGGCGTAGGCCTGCATACCGTTGGCCCAATTGGTGCTGAGCAAGATTCCGTTGCGGCCGGTGACACGGTAAGAAATCGGGAGATCGGTCGCCTCGAAGCCCGTGCAGGAGATCAGCACGTCCAATTTGTGGGGGACTCCGTCCTTGGTGAACACGCGATTCCCCTCAACTCGATCGATTCCGCCTGTTTCTAGCTCCACGTGCTCTTGGGTGAAGGCAGGGTAGTAGTCGTTGGACTTCAGTACACGCTTGCAGCCAAACGTGTAGTTGGGTGTCAGCTTCTGGCGCAGCTCCGGATCGGTGATTTGTCGGTGCAAGTGGTCAATCGCCACTTTCGCTGCAGTCGAGACCAAGGCGGGCGTGCCGCGGCGCTGGGCGTAGCGCTCTTCGTTGGACCAGAACATCTCTTTGCGCAGTTCTTGCATGGTTTCGGGCATCTTGCGGAATAGGCCCTTTTCCTCCTCGGAGTATGCCCGGTCGGGGCGAGGAGTCACGTAGGGGGCAGAACGCTGGAAGACGACGACGCCGGAGGCGACCTTGGCGACCTCCGGTAGAACCTGGATGGCAGTGGCTCCGGACCCGATGATGCCGATCCGCTTACCCTCTAGCTGGACAACGTCGTCCCACCGCGCTGAGTGGAATAAGTCGCCGGAGAACTCGGAGAGACCACCGATGTTGGGTAGTTTGGGCTCGGAGAGATGACCTACCGCGGTGATCAGGGCTTTCCCAACGAACCGCCCTTGGGGGGTGTTCACAATCCAGTGCGAAGATTGGTCGTCCCAGCGGGCGCTAGTGACTTCGGCGTGGAAAACGATTCGCTCCAGCAGGTTCTCCTCTTCCGCTGCGTTGCGGAGGTACTCGAGGATCTCCTGCTGGGATGCGAACATCCGCGACCACTCTGCGTTCGGCCGAAAAGAGAAGGAGTACAAGTGCGATGGGACGTCGCAGGCCGCCCCCGGGTAGTGGTTATCACGCCATGTGCCACCGACGTCATCCGCGCGCTCCAAAATGACGAACGAGCGCTTCCCCTCGCGAGTCAGTTGTGTACCCATTCCCAGGCCAGCGAAGCCTGCGCCGATGATGATGACATCGAGTGAAGCACCGTGTTCGGAATTTTTCAGTGAAGTGTTTTCCATTGTTGCTCCAGTTGCGCCTTGTATTGCGTTGCAGACGTGTTAGATGTGGATTCGTTCTTGGACCTGACCCCTCGGGAAGGCCTCGGGGATCGTGAGGAACTCGTTGATGATTTGAAAGAGCTGGGCCGGGCGTTCCTGCGGAACGGCGTGTCCGCTCTCGATGACCGCGTACCGTGCGTTGGCGATGCCGCCGAAGAGCAGCTTGGATTGCCGGTCCGGGACCATCTGGTCATAGCTACCGGCGATGACCAAGGTCGGAGCAAGAACTTTGGGCAGCTTGTCGCTCAGGTCGGCGTCTCGGTTCAACTTCATTTGCTCGGCAATCCCCGCGGGAAATTGACGGGCTTCGATCAGTGCCTGGACCTCGGAGTCGGTCTTGCTGGCGAGGAACGGTGGACCATAGGCCGTCAATGTCGCGAACTCACGCAACAGGTTGTCGTCCGTCTCGAAGAGGCGCTGCCAGATCCGGTTACGCAGCTTCTGCTGCGTGCCGGCCCGGACCCATCCGGCGACGAGGGTCAGCGTTAGGGCGGTAGCGGGCCTGTCCGCGGCCAGATCTGCCGCCACCAATGCGCCCAGCGAGTACCCCACAAGGTGGACGCCCTGATTCGGAGCGCGTTCATCAATGACGCGCGAGACCTGTGCCGAAAGGTAGCCCAAGGACAGTTCTCCATTCGTAGTCTGCAGGTCGAGGGCTATAACTCGGTATCGGGTAGTGAGCATGGGGAACAACGTGCGGAAATGCGTGGAGGCGCTTCCGCCAGTGCCGTGCACCAGCACGACCGTTGGCCTCGCGTCGTACGGGGCGCCTGTGTCGTAGAAGGGGACAGTCAAGTCACCAATTAGGACGAGCCCCTCCTGCGCATCTGGATGAATCTTCATTCATATCCCTTCGATTATTGGGCAGCTACTGACCCGTTCGATTGCGAGTCCGGACAACTTGGTGGTCATCACCTGCCACGCGTGCGTCGATATCCGGTTGGAGACGGGACTATTCGACCAGAAGTGACACGGTCTCGGCCACACAAGCAATCCGGTCTGGCGTATCGACCTCGATGCGATGGCCGATAACGGCTTGGTGGCCCCGTTCCGACTCGGTCACGGATAGGAGCGTGAGCCGGTCGCGCACTTGGGAGCCCACGGGCACGGGGTTTGGAAACCTCACCTTGTTGAGCCCGTAGTTCACGACCATGCGCAGTCCGACGACCCGGTATACCTGCTTGGTCAGGAACGGAATCATCGAGAGCGTCAGGTACCCGTGAGCCACGGTCCTGCCAAAGGGTCCGGCGGCGGCCGCGACGGGATCAACGTGAATCCATTGTTGGTCGCCCGTTGCAGCGGCGAAGGCCAGGACCTGATCTTGTGTCACAGTGTGCCACCGGCTAACGCCGAGCTCCTCGCCGACGAGCTCTTCAAGCTGTGTGAGGCCGTGAATCTCTCGCACGGGTCAGCGCTCTAGGATCGGCCGGTAGACGGCCTGCGTCTCGGCCAGGCTCTCGCCGAGAACCACCCCGCCCTGGAACTCCTCGGGCACGAGGTTCTCCCCGAGCTGTTCGAGAACAGTGGCGTCGGTCATGCATGCTTCAAGGGCGCTTTCGAGTGCCGTCGCAATGGGCGTCGGCAGGTCCCTCGGGCCGAACAGCCCGAAGATGGATGTCGCATTCACGAGATCGGTATAGCCGAGCTCGGCAAGCGTGGGCAACTCTGGAAGCCAGCGCAGTCGCTGCGAGGTCGTCGCGGCCAGCGCCCGAAACGTTCCCTCGTCGATGCGTGAATCGACGTCGGGGTGATCGTTGATAAACAGTGCGTCGACGTGCCCGCCGAGCAGGCTGGTGGTCATCTCGGCATTTCCGGATGCCGGAACGGCCACGACGTCGACTCCATACTTGTTCCGGAGGCGTTGCAGCTCGATTGCGGCCGGGCTGGAAGCTCCGGGAACGCCGATGGTAAGTGTGCCCGGATGCTTTTCCGCAGCCGCAAAGAATTCCTCCGCGCTCTCGTACGGGGACTCCTCGCCCACCACGATGAGCGTAGGATTCTCGGCCATGACGCCAATCGGGGTGAAATCGTCGAGCGAATAGGCCAGCGTGTTCACCATCGGGGTCATGATGAGCGTGCCCGCCGTTCCCAGGCCAAGGGTATAGCCGTCCGGTTTCGCGCTTGCCAGCTCTTGCATTGCCACTGCCCCACTGCCGCCCGCTTTGTTCTCCACTACGAAGGCCTCGCCGAGGACGTCGGTAAGGCATGACGAGACGGACCGTGCGGTGAGATCGGAGGGACCGCCGGCCGCGTACGGCATGAGAACCGTGACGGCCTTCGACGGGTAGGTCTCTGTACTGCCGCCGGTCGTGTCGCCCGCGCACCCGGCCAGCACGAGAGACAGCCCGACGACTGCGGCGGGAACCACGAGGTATGTGCGTGTCTTAGACATTATTTCCGCCTACCGGAACGCCGGAATGCCGGTGATGTGGTTGCCGAGAATGAGCGTGTGCACCTCGTCCGTTCCCTCGTAGGTACGCACGGACTCCAGGTTGTTCGCGTGGCGCAGCGGAGAGTATTCGGTGGTGATGCCGTTGCCACCGAGGACGGAACGGGCCTCGCGGCAGATGTCCAGCGCCTGGCGCACGTTGTTGAGCTTGCCAAGTGAAATCTGCACGGGCTCGAGAACAGCGGCATCCTTCATGCGGCCGGTGTGGATGGCGAGCAGGGTGCCCTTCTGAATTTCGAGCAGCATGTTCACGAGCTTCAGCTGCGTGATCTGGTACGCGGCGAGGGGCTTGTCGAACTGCATGCGTTCGAGGGAATACGCCAGGGCCACTTCGTAGCTGTCCCGCGCGGCACCCATCGCACCCCAGATGATGCCATAACGGGCCTCATTCAGGCACGCGAACGGTCCGCTCAGGCCGCGCGCTCCCGGCAGTAGCGCGGTGTCGGGAAGCCGAACGTCGTCGAGCAGGATGTCGCACTGGATGGAGGCCCGCATCGAGAGTTTCGCCTCGATCGGCGTCGCAGTGAAGCCAGGTGTGTCGGTGGGCACGATGAAACCGCGCACGCCCTCGTCGGTCATGGCCCAAATGATGGCGATCTGGGCAATGGATGCGAGGCCGATCCACCGCTTGGATCCCTGGAGGATCCAGCCCCCGGTGTGATCCCGGCGGGCGGTCGTTGCCATGCTCGACGGGTCGGAACCTGCGGTCGGTTCGGTGAGTCCGAAGCATCCGATCAGCCGGCCGGCCGCCATCTCGGGCAGGTATCTGTTCTTCTGCTCCTCGGAGCCCCACTTGTGGATGCTGCTCATTGCGAGCGAACCCTGCACGCTCACGAAGGTGCGCAGGCCGGAGTCGCCGGCTTCGAGTTCCATGGCGGCCAGGCCATATTCCACGCTCGACCGGCCGGGGCAGCCGTAGCCGGTGAGGTGCATGCCGAGCAGCCCGAGGGCGCCCATCTGTTCCACGATCTCGGGCGGGAAGTGCGCCGATTCGTACCAGTCCTTGATATACGGCCTGATTCTCTCCCGTACGAAGGTCCGAACCGTGTCACGCAGTTCGAGTTCGGCTGCGCTCAGCAGCCCGTCGAGATTCAGAATATCCGAGGTGGTCGCGGGCATGAGTGGCTCCTTTGCCGAGTTTGCGCGCTGGGTGACCAGCGCCACGCTCTCGACTGTGCCAGTAAATCTATTTTCGATCCAATACCAAATCGGGGGCGGAATTATTTCTATTCAGCATGAATCTCGGTGGTGGGAATCACGGGTGGAGTGGGGAGTACCTCTTCAGAGAGTCGCAGGACCTCGCGCAGTGCCGGGCTGTCATTGTCGGCGCGCCACACGAGCTGCAAGAGGATGGGCGCCATTTCGTCATCGAGGGGCAGAAAAACAACGCCGGGGTAGTGCACGTTTTCGGCCACCGTGGAGACGGTGAGTGCAACGCCGATCCCGGCCGCGACGAGCGAGACGAGCGTCCACGTGTCGGGAGCCACCTGCACGATGGAGGGCACGAAACCGGCCGTGCTGGCCAGTCGCATGAGGTAATCGCGCAGGATCGCGCCGGGGTCCTGCGGCAACGTCACGAAGTGTTCGCCGACGAGATCTTGCATGGAAACGGACTGTCGATCGGCGAGCGGATGGCTGGAGTGGATCGCGATCACGAGGTTCTCGTAGGCGATCACCCGATGTTCGATGCCGGCCGGGATGAAGTTCCACCGCCCCAGTCCGATCTCCATCTCCTGGTTGATCACCTTGTCGAGCGCGGGGGTGGCGAAGTTAGAGCTGTAGAGCTCGAAGTCGATTCCCGGGTGGGTCGCGCGCACGAGTTTGGCGAGTGTGCCCACCATGACGTGTGATGATGCTCCAGCGAAGGCCACTCGCACCCGGCCGGTCTCGCCCTTTCCCGCCGACGACACCGCGACCCCCGCACGACGCACGCCGTCGAGGATGTCTGTGGCTGGCTGCACGAGCGCTTCGCCCGCCGGCGTGAGACGCACCGAACGGGTGCTGCGGGAGAAGAGCAGGGTTCCGAGCTCGCGCTCCAGGTTCTGGATGGCCCGGCTCAGCGGGGGCTGCGCCATGAAGAGTTTTGCGGCAGCGCGGCCGAAGTGAAGTTCCTCGGACACGGCCAGGAACGCACGAATTTGCTGGATTTCCATGCTTCAACTATTTCGATAGGCGCATGAAACTGTCAACGATTTATGCACTATTGCCCTGGGAGTATCAATCGAGAGCGTAATTGATATTGGACAGGGAGTAATTCCGTTTGCGACAGTGAAGGCACGACAGACGAACAAGGAGTCATTCAATGGATGAATCTGGCGCAGCAACGAGGCTGCACAGGATTTTCGGTCGACCTGGAAGCGGGCCACTGAGCGGAATCATTGTGGCGGACTTCAGCCGCGTTCTTGCCGGCCCGTACTGCACCATGCTGCTCGCCGACATGGGTGCCACCGTCATCAAAGTGGAGAGTCTGCAGGGCGATGACACCCGTGGGTGGATTCCGCCGGTGCGCGACGACGAGGCAACGTTTTACCTTTCGGTCAACCGCAACAAGCACTCGATCGCGCTCGACCTTAACGACGCGGCCGACCGCGCGGTGGCCCATGAGCTCGCAGCGCGGGCCGACGTGCTGGTGGAGAACTTCAAACCGGGTGGCCTCGACCGGTTCTTCCTTGACTACGACTCGGTTGTGACACGGAACCCCGAGGTAATCTACGCCTCGATCACCGGATTCGGCACCGGAGCCGGGGCCGGGCTTCCCGGTTACGACCTGCTCGTGCAGGCCGTGTCCGGCATGATGAGCCTCACCGGCGGCCAGAACACCGAGCCTTACCGCGCCGGGCTCGCAATGTTCGACGTGATCACCGGATTGCACGCGGGTATGGGCATCCTGGGTGCCCTGCACCACAAGGACCTTACCGGCAGTGGGCAGCGTGTGGAACTCAACCTGCTCTCTTCCGCGCTCTCCGGGATGGTCAACCAGTCTGCCGCCTACGTCACGGGCGGGGTTATTCCTACCCGCATGGGCAATGAGCACCCGAGCCTTTACCCCTATGAGCCGATGCCGACTGGCGACGGAATGCTTATCATTGCGGCGGGCAACAATCCCCAATTCACGAAGCTGTGCGCGGCGCTCGACATCACGGAGGCGGCGACGGATGTCCGTTTCAACTCGCCTCAGGCCCGCAACGCGCATCGCGGCCCGCTGCGGGAGATCCTGCAGCGTCAGCTCGCCCGGCGCTCGGCCGCGGAGTGGTTCGAGTTTCTGTCCGAGCTGGGCCTGCCGTGTGCACCGATCCAGGACGTGAAGGGCGGCATCGAGCTCGCCGAAAAGCTCGGCCTTGAGCCGGTCGTGTTGGCGGGAACCGGGGATCGCAGCATTCCCACGGTGCGGCATCCGGTGAAATTCTCCCAGACCCCGGTGACCTACGACCTAGCTCCGCCGAAACTCAACGAGAGTTCCGCTCTCGTGCGCTCGTGGCTTGCCACACGCGAGGCGCAGCTCGTTGACTGAGCCATTCCGTGCCCGGGTTGCGGTGCGGTGGAGCGACCAGGATCTCAATGGCCACGTCAATAACGCGCGTGTCGCCACCCTGCTCGAGGAAGCCAGGCTGGCGTGGCGGGCGCAGGCGCTCACGGGCTACGACCACGTCGACTCCCCGACGGTCGTGGCCGCGCTGCAGCTCAGCTTTCGCCGCCCGATCGAGTTCGGCCCCGCCGTCGAGATCGACGTGTGGGTCTCCCGGGTGGGATCCACGTCGTACACCCTGCACTATTCAGGAAAACAGGCCGGCCACCCGGTATTGGATGCCTCGACCGTGATGGTTCCCGTGCACCCAGTACACGGGACTGCTCGACTGCTCGACGCCGAGGAGCGCAGTTCGCTCGACCGCTGGTTTATCGCCGATGCAATGCCGCAGAGGCAGCAACAGAAAGGCACAGCATGACCGACACCGACACCGCCATCAACACTGACGCAGTCATAAATAGTGACTACTATCTGGTCGACGACTTCCTCAGTGACGAGGAGCGCGCCCTCCGCCTCAAGGTGCGGGCCTTCGCAGACGCGGAAGTGCTCCCCATCATCAATGATTATTGGGATCGCGCCGCGTTCCCCTTCGAGCTGGTTCCGAAGATCGCCAGACTCGGGATCGTGGGCGGCACGATCGAGGGCTACGGATGCCCCGGGCTGAGCCGCCTGGGCGCCGGAATGGTGTCCCTCGAAATGTCCCGCGCTGACGGGTCGATAAACACCTTCATCGGGGTCCAGTCCGGTCTCACCATGGGCACGATCAACATGCTCGGTAGTGAGGAGCAGAAGCAGCGCTGGCTACCCGGGCTCGCGGCGCTCGACCTCGTGGGCGCGTTCGGACTCACCGAGCCCAACCACGGATCCGATTCGGTAGCGCTCGAAACGAGTGCGCGACTCGAGGGAGCGCACTACGTACTCAACGGAGCCAAACGCTGGATCGGTAATGCGAGTTTCGCTGACGTCGTGGTGATCTGGGCGCGCGACGAATCCGACGCCAAGGTCAAGGCCTTCGTCATGGAGAAAAACAGCGACGGCTCCTTCCCCGACGGTTACGAAGCCACCGTCATCACGGGCAAGGTCGGCAAAAGGGCCATCCTGCAGCCGGACATCACGATCACGAATCTGCGCATTCCCGCCGAAAATAAGCTCGTGAACGGCCACTCCTTCGCGGACGCCGTTCGGGTGCTCAATTCCACCCGTGGCGGGGCCTCGTGGGAGGCTCTGGGACACGGCATCGCCGCCTACGAGGCCGCTGTTGCATACGCCCGCGACCGCGTTCAGTTCGGCAAGTCCATCGGGAGCTTTCAGCTTGTGCAGAACAAACTTGCCAATATGCTCGCGGAGCTCACCGCAATGCAACTCCTCTGCTTCCGGCTGGCCACGCTCGCTGACCAGGGCAAGATGACCGGAGCCATGGCTTCGCTCGCCAAAATGCACACGGCCCAGAAGGGGCGGTGGATCTGCCAGGAGGCCCGCGACATGCTCGGCGGCAACGGCCTGCTGCTCGAAAACCACGTGGCTCGGCACCTCACCGACATGGAGGTCGTGCACACCTACGAGGGCACGGACTCGATCCAATCGTTGCTGATCGGCCGCGACATCACCGGAATTTCGGCGTTCGCATGAGCCTCCGGCCCGCGAGCGCCCATCCACAGACCGACATGCACGGACCGAACAGGGAGATTTTATGAACAGGTTCAATGACAGGGTCGCCGTGATCACCGGCGGTGCCCAGGGTATCGGGGCGGCCACGGCCTTGCGGCTCGCCACGGAGGGCGCTCACGTGGCCATCCTTGATCTGAACGGGGATCGCGCGGCCGCCACCGCCGAGCAGATCTCTGCGGCCGACGCCGTGGTCGCGGCCGGCGGATCGGCCAATGGCCTCGTGTGCGACGTCACAGACGAAGACCGGGTTTCCGAGGCATTCCAGCAGGTATTCGACACGGCCGGCCGTCTCGATGTTCTCGTGAACAACGCAGGGATCACGCGCGACAACCTGCTGTTCAAGATGGGTCGCACCGACTGGGACTCGGTGCTCGTCACCAACCTGACGAGTGCGTTCCTGTGCGCCCAGGCTGCCCAAAAATTCATGGTCCCTGCCCGATACGGCAGGATCGTGAGCCTGAGCAGTCGCTCGGCCCTCGGCAACCGGGGTCAGGCGAACTATGCGGCGGCCAAGGCGGGGATTCAAGGTCTCACTGCAACGCTCGCCCTCGAGTTCGGCCCGTTCAACATCACCGTGAACGCTGTCGCACCCGGGTACATCGCCACGGCTATGACCGCCGCCACCGCCGAGCGGGTCGGCAGCACTGCGGAGAACCACCAGAAAGCGGTCGCCGAGCGCACACCGCTCGGCCGGGTAGGGGCACCGCACGAGGTCGCCGCTGCAATCGCCTTCTTCGCGAGCGATGATTCCTCCTATATCTCCGGGCAGACCCTCTACATCAACGGGGGAGCGCGCTGATGGCCGAGGCGTTTCTCGTCGGCGGGGTGCGCACCCCCGTGGGTCGCTATGGCGGGGCCCTGTCGGGCATCCGCTCTGACGATCTCGCGGCGCTCGTGCTCGGCGAGCTCGTGCACCGCACCGGCATCGACCCCGCTGCGATCGACGAGGTGATCCTCGGCAACACCAACCAGGCCGGCGAAGACAGCCGCAACGTGGCGCGCATGGCCAGCCTGCTCGCCGGTTTTCCCGACGAGATCCCCGGGCTCACGGTCAACCGCCTGTGCGCTTCGGGTCTGAGCGCCATCATTCTCGCGTCGCACATGATCAAGAGCGGCGCCGCAGACGTGGTCGTGGCCGGCGGTGTGGAATCGATGTCGCGGGCGCCATGGGTGCTGGCCAAACCGGAGAAGGCCTTCGGGCGCCCGGGCGAGATCTCGGACACGAGCATTGGGGCGCGCTTCGTCAACCCGAGGTTTCCATCCATGTCCACGCTCTCGATGCCTGAAACGGCCGAGGAGCTCGCCCAGGTCGACAACATCACCCGCGACGAAGCGGATGCCTTCGCCCTCGGTTCCCATGAGCGGGCGGCTGCGGCCATCGACGGCGGTCGTTATGCGGCCGAAATCGTTCCGGTGGCCACGAAGAAAGGGCTCGTGGAGCACGATGAGGGGCCGCGGCGGGACACCACTCTCGAGACCCTCGCCGGCCTGCGCTCTGTCGTACGGCAAGGCGGGATCGTGACGGCGGGCAATTCGAGCACGCTCAATGATGGAGCCTCCGCCGTGATCGTGGCCAGTGCGAGGGCCATCGAACGGCTGGGCCTCGCGCCGCGCGCACGAATCGTGGACGGAGCCTCGGCCGGGGTGCCTCCGCAGATTATGGGCATCGGTCCCGTGCCGGCCACCCGTAAGGTGCTCGACCGTGCGGGGTGGTCGCTCGGCGACGTGGGAGCGATCGAGCTCAATGAGGCCTTTGCCGTGCAGGCGCTCGCCTGCATCCGGCGCCTCGGACTCGACCCGCAGATCGTGAACCGTGACGGTGGAGCGATCGCCCTCGGGCATCCGCTCGGATCATCGGGCTCACGCATCGCCATCACTCTGATAGGCCGGATGGAGCGCGAGGGCGCCCGTCGCGGATTGGCGACCATGTGCGTGGGCCTCGGCCAGGGCACGGCGATGCTGCTCGAACGAGTCTGAGCCTGCTACGCGTTTATGCAGACGAAGTAGCAGTACACCCCCGAAATAGTATTGGAGATGAAATTATGACCTTGCGACAGTGAATACGGGCTGGACCGAATCACCCCACCATGAGACACACATCAGATGACAATGAGGTCAGCTTTGAAGAAGAACACCGCAATATTCCTGCCCGCAATCACCGGACTGGCCATGCTGGGCCTTCTCGGCTGCAGCGCCGCCGGCGCCGCGGGATCCCCGAAAGCAGAAGACGACTACCCGTCAAAGCCCGTCACCTTCGTGGTGCCATTCGCCGCGGGAGGTCCCTCCACAGTGACCGCCCTCGCCTACACCTCCTGCCTCGAGGAGGGGCTCGGCCAGACCTTCGTGGTCGAGAACCAACCGGGCGGAAGCGGCGGCCTGGCCATGCAGGACGTGTCGAGCGCCAAGCCTGACGGGTACACCCTGACCCTCGGCACGAACGGCCCGCTTGTGATGAATCCCATGATCAACAAGCTCAACTACAACCTCGAGGACTTCACCTCGATTGGTGTGATGGCGCAAATGCCGACCGTGCTCGTCGTCGGCGCGGAATCTCCCTACGAGAGCGCCGAAGAATTCTTCGCCGCGGCTAAAAAGAACCCAGGAAAGCTTAGCGTCGCCATCCCCGGGGCCACGACCTCAGCGGCCATCGAGTTGGGGCGACTGAGCGACGAATACGACATCGACGTCACCGCCATTCCGGCCGCTGGAAACGCCGAGATGACCACGAGCCTGCTCGGTGGCCACGTCGACGCTCTCTTCATCACCGATCATCAGGACGTGCAGTCGCGCATCGACGACGGGTCATTCGTGCCGCTCGCCGTGAGCAGCCCGGAGCGGGCCGACTGGTACGCGAATGTGCCAACCCTGGCCGAACAGGGATTCCCGGACCTCGTCAACGCCGTCTCGGTGTTCGGAGTCGTCGGGCCGAAGGGCATGCCCGACGATATTGTCTCCACCCTCGAGGCAGAACTGAAGACCTGTTCGGAGGACCCGAAGGTGGTCGACCAGGTCGGGAAGATGTTCGTGCCGGCCGAGTTCGGGGACGCTGCTGCCCTCGACCAGATTTTCGCGGACATGCAGAAGCTCTACGAACCCATCCTCGGTCAAGAATGAGTGACGACACGCTCGAGGCCACCGAGGTCGCCGAGCCCGAGGTGGTGGGAAGCGGCGCTCGGAACAATGGTCGCTACCGGCTCGTCCCGGTGGTGCTGTTGGTGACAGCAATAGTCGCTGTGGTCGAGTCCTGGCGCCTCGACCTGGGCGAACTCACCAACCCCGGGCCCGGACTCTGGCCGTTCGTGGTCTCCATCGCGGTCACCGTCACGGCTGCCATTCTCACGATGGTTCCCGACACGGAGGCGTACGAGAAGTGGACCAGGCTCACGACCCTGCTCGTCGGCGGAGTGCTGAGCCTCGTGGTCTTCATTCTGCTCTTCACGGCGATCGGATTCGTCGTTCCCGCCTTCCTGCTGCTCCTGCTGTGGCTGCGCGTGTTCGGCGAAGAATCGTGGCGGCTCGCCCTCGTGCTTGCGGTCGGAGGCACCGCCGTCTTCTACGTGGGCTTCGCAGTTCTGCTCGGTGTCCCCTTTCCCGACGACATCGTCGTGGGCACCATCACCCGACTGATCGGAATGTGACATGGACGTCTTCAACAATTTGGGCCTCGGATTCTCTGTTGCCTTCGACCCCATGAACCTGCTGTTCGTGTTTGTGGGAGTGGTTATCGGCACAGCGATCGGAGTGCTGCCGGGCCTCGGTCCCACGGCCACGATCGCCCTGCTGCTGCCGATCACGTACACGATGGACGCCACGAGCGCCGTGATCATGCTCGCAGGCATTTACTACGGCTCGATGTACGGCGGCACGATCACCTCGGTGCTGCTGCGGATACCGGGGGAAGCGGCATCCGTTGTGACGACCTTCGACGGATACCAGATGACCAAGCAAGGGCGGGCCGGCCCGGCGCTCGGAATCAGTGCGATCGGCAGCTTCATCGGCGGCACCGTGGCCATCATCGGGCTCACCTTCCTCGCGCCTGTCCTCGCCCGGGTCGCCGTGGCCGTGGGCCCGGCCTCCTACGTGGCGATCATGGTGCTGGGGCTGTTCCTCGTGACCTCGCTCGGCACCGGCTCCACGATGAAGAGCCTGTGCATGGCCGCAATCGGCCTGCTGCTCTCGACCGTAGGCCAGGACCCGATCACGGGAACGGCCCGCTTCACTTTCGGTATCCCGTCCCTGCTCGGCGGCTTCGACTTCGTCGCGATCGCGATGGGCCTTTTCGGCGTCGGCCAACTGCTGCACAGCCTCGAACGCACCGAAAAAGCGCAGGCGATCACGACCAAGATTAAAAATATCTGGCCCTCCCGCAAGGATTTCCGGGACTCGTCCGGCGCGATCGTGCGCGGTTCGCTGCTCGGCTTCGTGATCGGGGTTCTGCCCGGCGGCGGCGGCGTCATCTCGTCCCTCGCTTCCTACGCGCTCGAAAAGCGCCGCGCGAAAGACCCCTCGAGGTTCGGCAAGGGAGCGATCGAGGGGGTAGCGGGGCCGGAGACAGCGAATAACGCATCGTCGACATCCGCCTTCATACCGCTGCTGATCTTGGGGATTCCCTCGAACGTGGTGCTCGCGATGCTCTACGGCGCGCTGTTGCTGCAGGGGATTACGCCGGGGCCGTCGCTGATCGAGGATCGCCCCGACATCTTCTGGGGCGTCATCGCGTCCATGTACATCGGCAACGTGATGCTCGTAATTCTCAATATCCCACTGATCGGCATTTTCATCCAGATGCTGCGGGTCAGAACCGGAATCCTTGCAACGTTTGCTCTCATGGTGGTCATGGTGGGCGTTTACTCAATAAACAACAATCCCTTCGACATGTGGGTGGTCCTGATCTTCGGCGTCTTCGGGTGGATTATGATCAAGACTCGTTTCGACCCTGGGCCACTCGTACTCGCCTTCATCCTCGGGCCGATCTTGGAACGATCGTTTCGGCAGTCGATGTTGATCTCTGGCGGCAGCTTCGACATCTTCGTCTCCGATCCCATCTCGGCAACCATTTTCGGCTTGCTCGCGACGTTCGTGGCTTACACGTTTATCAGCCGCATGCGTCGTGCCAGGACGGCCACGGCTGCGGCTGCCGCCCCCACGAAAACCCGAGTGGACGCGAAGTAGGCGTTCACTCGATCGCTTGTCACGTCTGGTAAACATGTCGGGTGCTCAGTGAATGACCGAGTGGTGGGCTGCGAGTCCACCCGGGGGACGCGGTAATTTTTTGTCCCGAGACCAATGGAGGTTCTTGAGTACCCGGCAAGAATGAGAACTGTCTTCACTGCTGCTGGGTGGCAAGCGTGACGGGACTTCGCATCGTGACCGTGAGCCCTACCGGGTACGACCACGATCCAGTCCAGACCGTTGTGGGGCGGGTGCCTGGGTAAGCACAGCGGTGACCAAAAACGCACCATAAACCCCAAAATCTGACCAGATTCAGGCCGTATCTCGCCGTACAGCGCGTACACTAAAACCCATGAGAACCGCGGAATTCCGCGGAAGTCTGCCCCATATGCAGGTGCGCACCACCACCCCGACGCCTATCATTTGTTCTTGGTTCGAGTCCAAATCCGCGCCTAGTTTCTGATCTCCGAAAAGACGCAGAAGAGCCATTTTGCCTCTGCGTCGACGTGCGAATGGTCGCCTACTCTTCATCCCTCGCAAACGCCCGATCGAGAAGCTCCGCCGTCGCCGGATTGACCACCTCGCTTCGCCGGATGTAGTGCTGCACCGTGATTTTCGTGTCTGTGTGCCCTAGCAACTCCGCGGCCAGCTCGACGTTGGCGTTGTCGTTGACCGCGGTGGCCACCGTGCGGCGGAACAGGTGCGGCGTCACTCCGTCGATTCCTGCCTCACCAAGAACGCTGCGCAACTGGCGACGCACGTTCGCGGTGGTCAGCGGGGTTCCGTCGCGAGACTGAAACAGCAGGCCATCGGGGGAGAGGTCGTGGGACATAGCGAGTCGTCGACGCACCGCGTCCGACGTGAACGTCGGCAGCGCCACCACGCGCCGCGACTTCGCCGTCTTCGAGTGATTCTGCCGAAAGGTCAACTCGCCCTTGCGGCTCACGATCGTGCCGGCGAGACGGATGCACGGTACGGCACTGGTGACGTCGACGTCCACGCGTCGGATCGCCAGCACTTCTCCGATGCGAGCTGACGTGCCGAGCATCACCTCGACGATCGAGCTGAGCTGCCCATCTGGCCGTGGACCGGAGACGTGTCCGACGCCGGCTTCCCACCGCGCGATCGCGGTGCGGATCTTGTTGACCTCGACCGCGGTGAGTGCATCGGGGATGTGGGGCTCGCGATGTAAACGGGCCACATGATCCATGAGGTTGGTCGGGAGGATCTCGTGCCGCACGGCCAACTCGAGCGCCAGGCGCAGCACGACGCGCGATTGTTTGGCGCGGCTGCAGGAGAGCTTGGCCATCTGCTTGATGAACTGATCGCAGCGGAGGAAGCCGATCTCGCGCAGGGTGAGGTCTTGAAATACCGGCAGCACGAGCGTGCGCATGTTGCGCTCATACAGATTGCGGATGGTCCTGGAGATTCGACCCTCCGCGTCGATGTCGTCCAGCCAATACTTCACCAGGTCGGTGAATGCGCTGTCTGGAGTCAGGTAACCGTTTGTGGGCTGCACTTAGGTCCTCTCAGCTAGCTTGCCCTTCAACGCGCGTTCGGCCGCCTTGGCGCTACTGCCGGTGGCCTGCACCTGGCGCGACTGGCCATCCCAATCCCGGTAGTGGGTTCGGGCCTCGAACTGGCCCGACGGCCTGATGCGGGTGATGATGTCGCCGAAGGTGCCGATCGTCTGACGTGGCCGCGACATCAGTTCACCGCCGAGCGGGGGTACCGGGCTGTCCAGACGGTTCGCGCTGCTGGGCCATCCAGGAGCGCACGTCGGAGATGGCGAACTTCAGATGCTTGCCGAATCCGTACGCGGTCGGCCCCTTGCCGTGCACGCGCCAGTCGTAGACGGTCGAGACCGGGATGCCGAGGTAGCTCGCCAGCTCGGCGACATCCATCAGCGGTTCCAACGAGACGGCGGTTGAATTGTTTTCGTTCGTGTTCATATTCCGTAGGTGCGACCGGCGTACCTAAGCAATCAAAGGGGACCGAATGTGACGTGGTCGCCTCGCACGGCTGAGCGGCCAGAAGGCCATCTCGGAGGGGTTTTTGATGGGGTGACCAATTTCTTAACCTAAAAAGTCCCGGAAACCCTTGAGTTTCCGGGACTTTTGGTCGGGCTGACAGGATTCGAACCTGCGACCCCTTGCAGAATCGGGGCGATTCTGGACGTGACCGAATGTCTCGGGAATTCGCGGATTCCCTGGGTTTTGTAGGGAACGGGGCGGTTCACTACATCCCACTCTACGCGGACATTCTTGGTGGTCCACGGTTGTTTCAGGTGGGTAAGTGATGGGCATCGAGTGAAAGCACAGCAAGACGATGACATTTTCTGTGACGCGCTGTGGGCATCTGCTTCCGTCGCCCTCGCGCGGAAGCGGATCCTCGCCGACTACGACACCGCGTTCGATGTCAGTTTCGATCCCGATGCGGAGGTCGCTTGATGAGGTAGGTAGAAATCGCTCCTCGGGAGCCTCAGGTGAATGGCTTTTTGTTCCGACCAGACCGTTTCGCGAAACGCCGCAGGGCGCGAACTTTGCCGCAACCCGAAGCCATTTTCCTTCGACGCATGACGGATTCTTCTCTGATTCTCGCGATCAGTTGTTAGCGCGGCTCGTACGCCTTCGGTAGTCTCATCCCGCGGTCGGCCATGATCTGCCGAACCCGATTCGGGTAGTCCGTGATGATGCCGTCGACACCCAGGTCCATGAGCTCCTTCACCGTGGCCGGATCATCGCTGGTCCACGGAATGATCTTGAGACCGCGGGCGTGTGCCTTAGACACCATCTGCTGATCGGGGTAGAACTGAAAGCCGGGGTCGGCGACCGTGCCATTCTGGGGGAACCCGTAGTTTGGTGACACCGCAGTGAGGCCACCGGGAATTGCTGCGGCAGCCGTCGTGACGAGATCGCCGCCGTAGGTGTCGGCGTCGACTCCGCCGAGCCACGGTGAGGCACCGGGCTCACCCACCTGCAGGAAGTCTCGGTTGGTCAGCGCCACCAAAGGCCACTCCGGCGCCAGGTTGTGCATCTCATTAAGCGCCCCCCAGGCGAAGGACTGGATGGTGACCTGGTCCTCGATACCCGACGCGCGAATCTCCTCAAAGACCCGACGCACAAAGAGGCCTACTGGCGCAGTCTGCTCCGGGGTGCCGGCCTCAACCTTGGTCTCGATGTTCAAGGTGATCTGCTTAGCGTGGTAGCTCTTGACCAGGTTCAGCACATCTTTCAACTCGACCATCCGGAAGCCTGCGATTTGCTCCTGCTCAGGGAAGCCGAGTAGCTGCTGGAAGCCGCAATCCATCGTCTTGATCTGAGCCAGGGTCAGGTCTTTGATGTACTTACCCGCGTACGGGTACATCGGGTCGCCCTGCGTAACCGGTTCCGTGTCACGACACTTTAACGGGCTGATCTGCCGGTCGTGATTGACGACTACCTTCTCATCCCGGGTGATCTGAGTGTCCAGCTCCAACGTGGAGACACCAAGGCGCATGGCCTTGCCGAACCCCTCCAACGATTCTTCAGTAGTCATACCTATGCCACCCCGGTGGGCCTGCAGATCGAAGTGGGACTTCTGGGGCAGCACGCCGGAATCGTCGGCTGCGGCTGCCGGGAGCGCGAAAGGTGCCATTAAGGCAGGCACAAGGGCCAGCGTAGCGAGGACATGACGTAAGGACATTGGATGCTCCGCTCAATTGGAATAGGCCGTGACGTCACAAACCATAGGGTTGCGACAGACTCATCTGGTGGCTAAAGAGTGCCCGTGAGGTGAACACTCAAGAAACGAACACCCGACGTTGACACCGGGCCTACCTTCACCAAACAGCCACCTCCGCACCACGAGTAAAGCCCGAGGTGGCGAACAACCCAGTATTCGAGACAAT
Source organism: Cryobacterium sp. TMT1-66-1 (assembly GCF_004403435.1). Lineage (NCBI taxonomy): Bacteria > Bacillati > Actinomycetota > Actinomycetes > Micrococcales > Microbacteriaceae > Cryobacterium > Cryobacterium sp. TMT1-66-1. The sequence goes on along the minus strand of NZ_SOGP01000025.1, from coordinate 88,719 downwards.
TTTGTTGTGGAGTTGATTGCTTAGTGGACACGTTCACGTCGGCGAAGCCGTGTCTCAGATAATGACCTGCTCCGGTTGATCAGATGTTGATGGCGGAGCATGATTTCGGCGGCTTCGCGTTTGCCGACCTTGGGTTGGCGAGGCCGCAGACGACGGGCAGTCCGTCTAATGTCCAAATCAGGTGGAGGCGGAATCCCCGGCAGTAGCGGGAGTGGCGCGCGCAGTAGCGGTGGCTGGCGTGCCCCGGCTAGGTCGGAGCGCTTCACGGTCTTCCGGATTTACCGTGGGGTTCCGGGGTTGAATCGATCAGTCGGGTGATCTCGCCCTAGGACGGGGGTATCCGGGGCGAGTTCGATGATCACCGCGGAGAGCAGACCGATTGCTTGGCGGAGCGCCTACGCAGGGAAAGTCCGATCGGGCTCAGCAGTTGGCGCGCAACCAACCGATAAGGGCTCACTCATCTAGGTGTTCGCGGAGCCGGCAATGAAGGTCTTCAAGCTGCCGGGGATGTAAAGCACAACCGATCTGAGCCAGCGAAGCCTCAGCCCCGAGCGCTTCCGCGGATGATGAGCTCGCAAGGAAAGACAACGTGTTGAGCTGTCATCTGCGGTGAGTTGATGCGATCTAGTAGCATGCGTGCTCCGACGCGAGCCATTTCTCGGCTTGGCTGACGCACGGTGGTGAGGTCGAAAGATTGCCATGATGCGATTTCAACGTCGTCATACCCGATGACCCAGAAGTCGTCAGGGGTGGTCAGCCCATTACTGCGCACCGCATCGAGGGCTCCGAAGGCCATGAGGTCGTTGGCACAGAAAACGGCTTGCGGCGGATTCGCCTGATTGATGAACTCATGCATAACCCGAAAGCTTTGCTCGTGCGAGAATCCGCCGTGACGAAGAAGGTCGTCGGGCACGGGATAACCGTGCTCCGTCATCCGGTTCATGAATCCCCGACCGCGATCGCGCGAGGTGCTCGCGCTTTCGCTGCCTCCGATGAAGCCAACCCGAGTCTTTCCGTGCTGGATCAGGTAGTCCGCGACGACGGCCCCGCCGGAGAGATTGTCACTCGTCACCTGATCACATTGCAGACCGTCGATGCGGCGGTTGATCAAGACAATCGGGCTGCCCTTCTTCAACGCGGCTTGCAGCTCAGCAGAGTCCTCGGTCGCTGTCGTGAAGATGACGCCGTCCACGGCTCGTTCTCGGATGGCACGCAGGGCATCATGGTGACTGCCGCCGCCCGCATTCCAAATAACGACTCTGTACCCGGCAGCGTCGAGTTCACGGGTCAACTCATCGAGTACTTCTGGGTAGAAGGGATTTGTGATGTCGGCAACGACGACGCCGATCGTGTTCGTACGCTGGGTTTTCATCGCCTGCGCCCCGGCGTGTGGCACGTACTCCAGGGTTTCCATCGCCGCCAGGACCTTGGCCTTTGTCTCAGCGCTGATTCTGGAGGAAGACGACATGGCACGCGAGACTGTCGCCTGGGACACACCGGCTAATTGTGCGACGTCTCGGCTGGTTATCACGTCGTCCTCCTCGAGGAGATTACAGAATTACTTGTTGGCGATTGGATCATATTCGGCGGAGAGGCCGCGGCGCAGTCGCACCCGCGGCGCCGTCTCGGGGGACCAGAAAGCGCCGGCCAGGGTGATGAGTGAGGTCAGCACCATGTAGACCGCCACGAGCCAATACCGGTCAAACTCCGGCCCGATCAACAGCGTAGCGATCAACGGCGCGAACCCGCCGGCGAAAACCGCCGCAACCTGCGGGCCAACCGAGGCTCCAGAGTAGCGCAGCTTCGGTTCGAAAAGCTCTGTGAAGTAGGCGGGTTCGACGGAATAGCACAGGTCACGACCAATGTTGCAGGTGAGGATCAGCACGAGCAGCACCATGAAAAAATCGCCGGTCTGAACGGCCCAGAAGAACGGGAAAGCCATTACTAACATGGTGACTGCGCCGGCCATGACGGTGTAGCGGCGACCCCACCGGTCGGAAACCCATCCCCAGAAGGGGATGGAGAAGACACCGAGGCCGGCCATAATCATCGTGGCGAGGAGAATGCTGTTCTTCTCCAGCAAGATCGCGGGGCCATAGGCCAGCAGGAATGTCGTGTAGATGTAGTAGTTAGCGTTCTCTGCGAACCGCATCATGACAACCTTGAGAATAATAAGCGGTCGCGTTTTGATGACCTTCACTACCGGAAGCTTCTCGATCTCGCCCTTGCGCTTGATCTCCTCGAAAACGGGGGATTCGGCCACCTTGCTGCGAATATAGAATGAGATTGCGACGAGCACGATGGAGATCAGAAACGGTATTCTCCAGCCCCAGGCGATGAAAGCCTCGGGGGTGATGAGGCCCCCCATAATGAAGAATGCGCCGTTGGCCAGCAGCGTGCCGACCGGGACGCCGATCTGAGGCCAGGAGCCGAAGAAACCACGCCTCTTGGCAGGGGCGAATTCGGTAGCCATGAGAGCCGCGCCGCCCCACTCGCCGCCAACTCCAATGCCCTGGACGATCCTCAGCAGCACCAACAGGATTGGTGCTGCGATGCCGATGGTGTTGTAAGTCGGAAGGACGCCGATCAGAAATGTGCCGATGCCCATGAGCCCGAGAGTGATCATAAGCATCTTTTTGCGGCCCAGCCGATCACCGTAGTGGGCGAAAATAATTCCACCGATCGGGCGCGCGGCGAAGCCGATGGCGTAGGTGCTGAAAGATAGCAGGATACCCACGAACGGGCTGGCGTTGGGAAAGAACTGCACGTTCAGGATGATGGCGGCAGCGACACCGTACACGTAGAAGTCATACCACTCAATACAGGTGCCGAGGGTCGACGAGACCAGAGCCCTGCGACGCATTTTCGGATCAACCGTGGGTGGAGTTGCAGGGGGTGCAGCTGTAGTGGCGGGGGCGCTCATACTGAGACTCCTTTGTCTGTGACCGTGTCGGCCTCCGGCTACGGCCACAGTGGCGGCATCCGTAGACAGGAGTGTATACGTATTCATGGCACGAGTGCAATGTCTTGATCGACGCGATGTATACGTATACACTCGTCAACGAGTCGGGCTCGGTTGGGCCTCGAACCGGGCGCCCAAAGTGTCGCCCATCAACGTAGATGGAAGGTTTTCCCATGACCGTCGAAACGGCTACCAGTTCATTCGTCGCTTCACAGCTGCTGAAGGCGCCGGCAGAGACTAGTGCGAACCGCGGCAGTACTCCTGATGTGCGTGCCACGGTGGAGAACGTCATCAACGACGTTCGTACCCGGGGTGATGAGGCTGTGCGGGAGTACTCGAAGAAATTCGACAACTACGCGCCGGAATCGTTCCTTCTCACAGCAGATCAGCTGTCCGAAATTTTGGCCCGCGTGCCGCAACAGGTCATTGATGACATCACGTTCGTTCAGGGGCAGGTGCGCTTCATGGCGCAGAAGCAGCTCGAGTCGCTGACTGACTTTGAAATCGAGACCCTGCCCGGTGTGCTCCTGGGGCAGAAGAATGTGCCGATCCAAGCGGTCGGTGCCTACATTCCCGGTGGTAAGTATCCGCTGCTGGCCAGCGCTCACATGACCATCATCACCGCCAAGGTCGCCGGAGTCGCTCGCGTGGCCGCCTGCACTCCGCTGATAAAGGGTGAGATTCCGGATGCGACCGTGGTCGCCATGCACCTCGCCGGCGCCGATGAAATCTACCTCCTCGGCGGCATCCAGGCCATTGCCGCTATGGCCGTTGGTACGGAGACCATCAAGCCGGTCAACATGCTCGCCGGCCCGGGCAATGCGTTCGTCGCCGAAGCAAAGCGCCAGCTTTTTGGCGAAGTGGGCATCGACCTTTTTGCCGGGCCCACGGAGGTGCTCATTGTCGCCGACGAGCACGCCGATGCATTCATCGTTGCCGTTGACCTCCTTTCTCAGGCAGAACACGGTCCGGATTCGCCGGCCGTACTGATCACGACCAGCGAGGTACTCGCACGATTGGTCATCGAGCACATCGACACCCTGCTGATCGACATGCCTACTCGGGACTACGCGGCCGCGGCGTGGCAGGACTGGGGCGCTGTTCACGTCGTCAAAAACCTCGATGATGCCTACTCCCTCGCCGACGAATACGCATACGAGCACGTGCAGATTCTCACGGAGCATCCCCGCGAAGCGCTCGAGAAGATGAATTTCTACGGTGCACTATTCCTGGGCGAGGGAACCTGCGTCTCGTACGGTGACAAGGTGATCGGAACCAACCATGTTCTGCCGACCCGTGGGGCTGCCCGCTATACAGGCGGACTCTGGGTGGGTAAGTTTTTGCGTACCGTGACCTATCAGGAGGTCACGAACACCGAATCCAGCGCCTTCTTTGGTGAACTGTGTGGACGGGCCGCACGCGTGGAACGCTTTGAAGGCCACGCCCGCTCGGGTGACGTTCGTGCGGCGAAGTACCGCGGCACGACGCTCCCGTGGTCGACCCACACCTTCGAGAAATAGCACCGGTCCGATGGTTGACTTTCGCCTTGACGGGCACCGTGTACTCGTGACCGGCGCAGGGCGCGGGCTCGGCAGGGCCATTGCCGATGGCCTTGCCGAGCAAGGTGCGACCGTCTACGGGACGAGTCGTGATGCGGCGACAAGTCAGCAGATAGCGGAACGGTATGGCACACCGTCGCTGTCCGTCGAGATGACCGACCCCGACTCGATTTCGGAGTTCGTCGCCACCCTGCAGTTGCACAGCGGTGGCATCGACATGCTGGTCAACAACGCCGGCGTGAATATCCCAAAACCCGCCATTGAGGTGTCACCGCAGGACTGGGAAAGGGTATTCGACACGAATCTCAAAGGCAGTTTCTTTCTGTCGACCGCTGTGGCCAGAAGCTGGCTGAGCAGCGGCACGGCTGGGTCGATCGTCAACATTGCCTCCCAAACCGGCATCGTTGCGATTGAAGAACGGGCTGCCTATGGCACGAGCAAGGCCGGACTCATTCACCTGACCAAGATTCTGGCTCTTGAATGGGCGGGAAACGGGATTCGGGTCAATGCCGTCGCACCCACATTCGTGCGCACGGAACTGACCGAATCCACCCTGAGCCGGTCAGACTGGGCGGCCGAGCTTCTCGGTCGGATCCCGATCGGGAGATTTGGAGAGCCTGAGGACGTCGTCGGGGCCGTCGCATTCCTGCTCAGCGGCGCCGCATCGCTTATCACCGGTCACACCATCGCGATCGACGGTGGTTACACCATCCGCTAGACACGATCCAGGCAGCCTCGGGCCACAACCCGGGGCTGTCCCGTTGGAAGGTTTACACATGAGTGTCACAGCTAGCATTTCCACAACGGCCGTCGTCGGCTCGGGTTATATGGGAGGCGGCATCGCTCAGGTGCTGGCCCTCGGGGGGCACCCGGTCAGACTGGCTGACATTGATGGGCAGACCGCAGAAAAGGCGCGCATCCGTCTCATTAGGCAGGCCGAGGATTTTGAAGGCCGGGGCCTGATGCCCTTGGGTGCCGCAGCAACAATCGGGAAGAACATCTCCGCGGCAGGCTCTATCGAGGACGCCGTGGTCGAGGCGGACTACATCGCCGAGGCAGCGCCCGAGACTCTCGGAGTCAAACTGGACATCCTGCAGCGGATCTCACAGAGTGCGAGAATCGACGCCATTATCGGCACCAACACCTCGGCGATTCCCATCGGTGAACTGGCCGCGGCCGTCGCCAGCCCGGAGCGATTCCTTGGCGTGCATTGGATGAACCCGGCACCCTTCATTCCTGGCGTCGAGCTAATACCCGGACCTAGCACCGCCCCGGAGGCCGTAGACATCGCCGAAGCGCTCATCGTCAAGTCGGGCAAGATACCCGCGCGGGTGGCAGACACGCCGGGATTCGTCGCCAACAGACTTCAGTTCGCGCTCTATAAAGAGGCGATGCGCATCGTCGAAGAGGGCACCGCGACACCCGCACAGATCGACGCTGTCGTCAGCAATTCCTTCGGGTTTAGGCTGGCTCTCTTCGGGCCCTTCGCCATCGGCGATATGGCGGGGCTTGACGTGTATGAAGCGGCCTATGAAACCCTCGCGAAGTCCTACGGAGATCGCTTTTCTCCTCCGGAATCGCTGACCAGAATGGTCAAGAACGGAAATCTCGGCCTCAAATCTGGTCGTGGAATTCTGGACATCGATGCCGCCGAAACGGAGGCATTACTGGTATATCGCGACCACGCTTACGCCCGACTGTCCCAGCTGCGTGCCGAGCTCGGAAAGGCCCCTGGGCTCTAGATTTACTTGATGAGTGAGTCCTAATGGTCGTAGGCGATAAGGGATCGTTTGTTAGGTGTTCCGAGGAAGCCCGTTGTGCCAGATTCGCCAGCGGCGGATTCGGTGCCGCCCGAATCATCGTGACGATCCTGCTCACCGACTTCAACCTCCGCAAGATCGCCGCGTTTATGAGCGACAAGATCAAAGCCGACGCGAAGAAGCCGACTTACGGGGGACCGGGCGTGGCGCTGGTTCGGCGTCGCGACCGTGAATGGCGTAACGCCTAAACGGCTACGTACCCGCCCGGGGTGACGCAGCCAGGTAAAGCCACCGCGCCCCAGCATCCGATGAGACCGGCGGACCTGCCTGGAGAACTTAAGCCGATTTAGTGAGGCCCCCGAATCGTCCGAAAACGCAAACCCCAAGCGTTCTGGACAATCCGACGCGCACTAAGGCCCAGAATCACCAGACCGGCAGCCAAACGCCTCAAATGACCCGTAGAGGGTCACGCAACATCCGGTTGAACAAGAAATCGCTCCTGAGAAGCCGCAAGAGCGATTTCTTTTTGTTCCGCCCGGACCGTTTCGTGAAGAGTTTCGTGAACGGCCCTTAGGTCGGGCTAACAGGATTTGAACCTGCGACCCCTTGCAGAATTAGGGCGATTCTGGACACGACCGAAAGTCTCGGGAACTCACGGATTCCCTTTTATTTGCCGGGAACCGGGCGGTTCACTATCTCTGAGTCTACGTGGATTTATTGGGTCCGCCACGGTTGATTCAGGTGGGTCAATGGTGGGCATTCAGGCGGGACGAATAGGAAAAGATGATGTGAAGTGACGTGAAAGACGCCACTTCGGAATAAGTTGAGGGGGAATTACTGTGGCCGTTAGAGAAGGTGTCGGCGGTGGGACATGGAAGCGCACCACCGCCGGCGACAGATTTCAGGCGTCTTTCAAGTCGATGCCCTTCGTTTCCTTCATGATGAAACAGGCGATCCCCGTGCAGGCGCAGAGAACCATGATGTACACGCTGGAGAGCCAGCCAATATCCAGCGAGTTTAGGAGGGCGTTCAAGTAGGGAGCGGTGCCGCCGAACACAGCCACTGAAATGGAATAGGCGAAACCGATGGCCCGGGTGCGAATTCTGGTCGGAAAATTCTCAGAGAGGATGGCCGATAGCAAAGCACCGGGGATGGCGACGATCACTAAAGCGATCGCCGAGGCGAGCAGAAGCGTCCATCCCGCCGAATCGATCATGGCAGTCAGGGGGAGGGAAAGCGCGATCATGAGAACGGCGAAGATCAGCATCATCGGGCGCCGACCGACTCGGTCGGAAACCCATCCCCAGAGTGGCAGGGTTGCCAGGGCGATCAATTGGGCCGTCAGGGTCATCCAGAAGGCGGTGCCCGAGTCCATGCCTTTCTGGGTGATCGCGTAAGTGGAGGCGTACGAGGTCCAGGTGTAGTGAGCCGCTGTCACCCCAGAAGTCATGGCGATCATCAGCACGATTGTTCGGGCAACCTGAGCTTTCGGGAGCGGGGCCGGCTTTTCGGTGCCGGCCGTGTGGTCGTCGAAGACCTCGCTCTCACCCATGTTGCGTCGCATGTAGAGAGCCGCAAGGGCGAGGAAAGCGCCGAGGATGAACGGGATACGCCATCCCCAGGCCGCCACACTGTCGTCGGGCATGATGCTGGTCACACCGCCGGCGACACCGTAGGCCAATACAGACCCGCCGAAGATGGCGATGAAGACGGCGCTGCCCCAGAGTCCGCGATGGCGCCGCGGCGCAATTTCGGCGACGTAGGTATAAGCGGTCGCGGTTTCTCCGCCGTGCGCAAACCCTTGTATGACCCTGACCATGAGCAGCAGGAATGACGCCCAGGCGCCGGCGTTCTGATACGTCGGCATTACTGCCATGGCCAGGCTTCCGCCAGCCATCATGAGCATTGTCGTGACCAGGACGAATTTGCGCCCGCGCCGGTCGGCGACAAGGCCGAAGACGATGCCGCCAAGCGGTCGCATTAAGAAGCCGACGGCAAATACTCCCAGAGTGGAGAGGAGTCCGGAGATGGGATCTTCGGGGTTGAACATGGCAGCGGCGATGAACGGCGCAAAGACCGCGTAGGCGCTCCACTCATACCATTCGAGAACGTTGCCGAGAGTGCTGGCGATCAGGTCCCGCCGTTTAGACCGTTCGGTGACGCCGGTGGTTTCTCTGGCCGTGTCATTGTCGGTCTCGTCGATCTGGGTCATCAGAAAAGGCTCCTTTGCCTCAAGGTATTCACGTCAGTGCACCCCAAACGGGATGTCGATGGGTCGCAAGCCGGACACTTTGTCGTGCGGGTAGAACCCGGCTCCGGTCTTTCGGCCAAGCTGTCCTGCTTCGACCAGTCGACGCAGGTTGTTCGGAACAATGACGGCCGCGTCCCTGGACTCGGCATAAATGGAGTCAGCCACGTCGCAGACCACGTCAAGTCCAATGAAATCCGACAGTTCCAGCGGCCCGATGGGATACCCGCAACCGAGTTTCATACAACACCCACCGTTTCGATCCTCGATATTGCCGTTTGAGGCGTCATGCCTCGTACCTCCTGATCAGAGCGGCGAGTGCCTGACCGCCGCCGATGCACAGCGTGACGATGCCATATTCCGTGCCGCTGCGCTGCAAATGCCGGGCCGCACGGAGGGTCAGGATGGCGCCGGTCGCTCCGATGGGGTGGCCCAGGGCGATGGCCCCGCCGTAGGGGTTGGTCTTTTCTGGATCAAGTTTCAGGTCACGGATGACGGCGACGGACTGGGCCGCGAACGCTTCGTTAAGCTCGACGATCTCAATATCTGCCGGACTGAGTCCGGTCTCGTCAAAGAGTTTTCGCAGCGCCAGGGCCGGAGCATAGCCCATCAGCGCCGGATCGATCCCCGCCGTCGCGACATATTCCAGAGTGGCCAGGCCACCGAGTCCTCGTTCGCGGGCCGTGCTGTCCTTCATTAAAATTACGGCCGCGGCGCCATCGTTGATTCCCGATGAGTTGCCGGCGGTCACGCTGCCCCCCGTCTGAAACGCCGGGCGGAGCCCCTGCAGCGTTTCAAGGGTAGTGTCCGGGCGCGGTGCCTCATCGACGGTCACAGTCACCGGCTTCTTCCCGAGAACCAGAACCGGCGTGATTTCCTCGAGAAATACCGCCTGGGCTTCCGCGGTGCCCGCTCTGCGTTGGCTCTCCCAGGCAAACTCATCCTGTTCCCGCCGAGACACCCCGTATTTTTTGGCTACGTTTTCGGCGGTGACACCCATGTGTTTTTCGCTGAACGGGTCGGTGAGCATGGCCAGTGTGCCGTCGACTTGGGTGCGGTCCCCCAGCCGGGCATTGCCGCGGGCGTTGTAATCCAGGAAGGGCATCCGGGACATCGATTCATCGCCGCCGGCCAGGATGACGTCGGCTCCGCCCCAGCGCAGCTGCTGCGCAGCCGACCAGATGGCCTGCAGACCGCTGCCGCAGAGCCTATTCACGGTGAAGGCGGGGGTGCGCTCGGGCACGCCGGCTGCCAGAGCGACGCGGCGGGCGTTGTAGGCATCCGCACCGGCTTGGCCGACGCAGCCCATGATGACCTCGTCGATGTCGGCCGCGGTAACGCCGCTGCGCGCCATTGCCGCGGCCGCAGCAATAGCGCCCAGCTGGTGTGCTGGCACGGCCGCCAGGGCCCCGTTGTATTTCCCGACGGGCGTTCTGGCTCCGTCAACGATAACTATCTTCTGCTCTGACACTGCAATCTCGCTTCTATGACGTGCAGGGGAATGGCGTGAATGGGTTCAGGATGCGACGGTCGAGCCGACGCCGGCAAACTGCCGGGCACCGTCCAGTAGCCTCGGGATGCCTTCTTCCAGCGAGGGGCCGAAGCCGGTGTCGCCCGGTCGTTCACCCTTGAGCCAGCGGGTGTAAATGGCTTCGCAGAAAATGGATGCCTTCCACAGGGCCAGCGTCTGGTACCAGGGCAGCGCGTCCAGATCCAGATGCATTCGCTCGCGGTACCGCGAAATGAGCTGATCACGGGAGAGATATCCGGGTTCGCGGGTCACGCTGGTCAACTCGAGCGGCGTAGGAAAACTTCCGGGTTCCGAATAGGTTGCCGTGAGATAGCCAAGATCTGCCAACGGGTCACCCACCGTGGCCATTTCCCAGTCCAGGATGGCCATCACGCGTGCCGGGGACGACGGTTCAAACATCAGGTTGCCGGCTCGGAAGTCACCGTGGATCACTGTGGCGGCCTGGCTGGTGGGAATATTGCGTTCCAGCCAGCCACCGATGCTGACGACCTCGGGCAGATTCCGGGTGGTGTTCACCTCCCACAGGGCAGAAAAGCGCTCGACCTGTCGCTTCAGGTAGCCTTCCGGACGCCCGAACGTAGCCAGCTCACCGGAAGAAACATCCACCTGATGCAGCTGCACCAGGGTGTCGACAACGGCGTTGCTGGTTGCCTCACGCTGCGTCATGGAACCGAGGTAGTTCGGAATTCGATCGGTGATGACGGTGCCGCCCAGGAACGACATGATGTAAAAGGGAACACCGAGAAGCGACTCATCGTCGCAGACAGCGAGGATTTCCGGGACCGGTACTCCCTGCTTTCTGACCAGCTGCTGGATTCGCGCCTCACGGACCATGTCATGGGTGGAACGCGGCAGGGGGGGACGTGGCCCCCGGCGCAACACAAACACCTCGCTGCCACGCTGGAGACGATAGGTGATATTGGATTGCCCATCCCCAATCCGACCCCAGGACAGCCGGCCGGCACCGAGGCCCCTAGCATCCATGAACTCTTCGACTGCGTCCAGAATGAGAAGCGGCGGTGAGCCCAACTGTGCCGCATCGGTGCGGCTGGCGACGACTTCGACGCCGTCGGGAGTGGTGTGCATCAGTGAATTTCCGCCAGCTCGGTGTTGAGATCAGCGGTGTGCAAATTACCACGGTCCGTAGTAAAGCCGTGCACATCGGCCAGGTACGGCTCGCCCGCATCGACGGCCCGCTTCCTCATCGACGAGGCGCGCCGGGAGATGGCCCATTTATGGGTCTCGTTAGCGCCGTCGTAAATTCGGAACGGACGAACCTCGTTCAGGTACGCGGCCAAGGGAAGCGCGTCGGAAACGCCGTCGCCACCGCAGAGCTGGATGGCGCGGTCGACCACCCGGAAGATCGCTTCCGAGCAGTGCACCTTGGCAATGGAGGACATCGCGGATCCGGCCCGTGGATCCGTGTCGAGCAGCGCGGCGGTCTTAGTGATGATGGCGTCAGAGGTTTCAATATCGATCACCGATTGGGCAATCAATTCCTGGGCAAGGCCAAGGTTCTTCATCGGAGAGCCGAACAGCTCACGGCGCTCGATCCGGTCGAGGGCGATGTCCAGCGAGCGCCGCGCCAGGCCAAGCCAGCGCATGCAGTGCGTGAGCCGGGCTGGGCCGAGGCGCACTTGGGCATATCTGAAGCCGAGTCCGACGGCCCCCAGTACCGCGTCATCCGCCACAAAGCAGTCATCGAGATAAATGTGGGGATGACCGCCAGCTATGGCACGGTCCATGGTGTGGATGCTTTCGCCGAGCCGGATGCCTTGGTTGTCGAGATCGACCAGGAACATGGTGGCACCGGTCGGGGCGTCTCCGACAGCCTCGGTGCGGGCCATCACGATGCAGAAGGCTGCGCCGTCGGCGCCGCTTGTGAATCGTTTGTGACCATTAATGGACCATCCACCGTCGACTTTTGTCGCCACGGTTCGCAGGGCGGCCGGATCTGAACCGGCACCAGGGTGCGGCTCGGTCATTCCGAAGCAGGACCGCGACGTGCCGGCGGCCAGGGGTACAAGGTATCGCTGTTTCTGCGCCTCCGTAGCGATCAGATTTAGCATGTGCATATTGCCTTCGTCCGGCGCCATGCAGTTGAGTGCGGACGCGCCGATCGGGGAATATCCGGCCTCTTGAAAGATTGCGGACCAGTGCTGAATGGGGACGCCCTGGCCGCCGAATTCCTTAGGGACGTGCGGGGCAAAGACATTGGCGGCCTTCGCCGCCGCTTGTAGCCGGTCCCGGGTGGACTGGCTCAGGCGCTCGCCCGGCCTCGGCTCGGCGGGAATGACCGTGCTGCGGATGAATGCGCGGGTGCGGATTCGCAAATCTTCGATGTCGACGGGCAGTGACTCGGTGCTCATTGTTCTATTTCCTTTCGCGGGTGGGGGCCGATGAGTGGGGATGTCAAGCGGTGCCGCCGGCTGCAAGCAGGCCGCCGTCAAGGTTGATGACCTGACCGGTGATCCAGGCCGAATCTGAGGACGCGAGAAAAGCGACGGTGGCGGCGACATCCTCTGGGTTGCCGAGGCGGGCGAGAGGATATCTCGCGGCGACTTCCGCTTCCTTGCCTTCGTAGAGGGCCTGGGCGAATTGCGTTTTGACCACCGCCGGTGCAACCGCGTTCACTCGTATCTTCGGCCCCATTTCGACGGCAAGGGTGCGGGTCAGATGCGCGATGGCGGCCTTGGTCACGCCATAGAAACCGATGCCGGGTGCCGGTGTCTGCCCGGTGACCGAAGACACGTTAATCACGGTGCCGCCGCGGCCGGCGAAATCGAGGGCAACGTGGTGGTAAGCATCCTGGATCCAGGCCAGGGTGCCGAAGACGTTCACCTCGGTGATCTTGCGCGCGGCGGACAGGTCTAGATCCATCACCGATCCGTAGACGGGGTTGATGCCCGCATTGTTGACGAGGATGTCCAGCTGGCCGAATGTTTCGGTGACGGCATTGAGTACCTCGAGGCGGTGGTCCGGATCGTGGGCTTTGCCGGCGAGGGGGAGTACGGATCCGTTCGGGAACTGGGCGGCCGCATCGTGTAACGCCTCGGTGTTACGAGCGGTGATACAGACCCGGGCGCCCTCCGCCACCAGCCGCAAGGCGATGGCCAGTCCGATACCGCGACTGGCCCCCGTGACGATGGCCGTCTTGCCCTCGAGGCGGTGTGCTTGGACGGATTGCTCGCTCATAGTTTGTCTTTCTCGGACGGTAGGTCGTGGGCTGCCGTGTTTTCATCACGGAGCTCCTGGCGGCGAATTTTTCCGGTCTGTGTCTTGGGTAGGTCGTCGATGATGTGCACGATGCGGGGGTACTTGTAAGCTGCGAGGCGCTCTTTGGTGAATGCGATGAGTTCTGCTGGAGTGGCCGATGCACCTGATTTCAGGGACACGAAAGCGACGACGGTTTCGCCGCGGTACTCATCCGCCTGGCCGATCACAGCGGCCTCATGGACTGCGGGATGTTCGTATAGCGTGTCCTCGACCTCGCGGGGCCAGACCTTGTACCCGGAGACGTTGATCTGGTCTTTCAGCCGGTCGACCAGATAAACCCAGCCTTGGGTGTCGATGATGGCCACGTCGCCGGTGCGAAACCTGCCTCCGGGCATTGCGTGGGTGGTGGCATCCGGATTATTCCAGTAACCCGGGATGATTTGGGGTCCAGATAATTCCAGCTCGCCCTGGGTACCCGGCGGAACGGGTTGACCGTTCTGGTCGATGACTCTGGCTACAACGTGTGGTAGCGGAATGCCGATGGAAAGAGTGCCGCTGGAGGCATCGACCGGCGCCTCGGCACAGGGCGGGACGGCAATTACACCGGACGTGCTTTCGGTTAATCCATAGGCATTGTGGATATAGACGCCGAAGCGTTTTTTGAAGCGTTCCACGGTGGCCGGCGGGATTGGCGCCCCGCCGGAATACAGAGTCTTGACGGCGGCAAAATGGCTGGCGCTGGCATGCGGAAGCGCCAAAATCGCGTTGAACACAGTAATCGAGCCGATGGTAAAGCTGACCCTATGCTCGGCGAAGGCCTCCAACACAACATTGGGGTCGAAGCGGCCCGTAAAAACCAAGGTTGTGTCGGTGAACAGTGAGATCGCAGCGTTAATGACGGCGCCAGTGATATGAAATAGTGGGGCCACGGCCATGACGACGTCACCGGGGGCCAGCCGTGCAAAGCGGCCAAACGTCGTGGCGACGGCCAGGACGTTTTCGTGGGTGTTCATGGCGCCCTTTGGCGGTCCGGTCGTTCCAGAGGTATAGGTCAAGAGCGCCACGTCGTCGCGGGTCAGCTCAATGTCAGCGGGTCGCAAGCCGTCGAATTCGCGAATCAGAGCCGCGACGTCCCCGTCAGCCGAAGCTGCCGGGCGTGCTGTCATGTCACAGCTGCGTGGATCGTTTCGCGTTTGAAAGTCACGTGCAGAGGTACTGATGAGCCAAGAAGCGGTGCCTCCGGCAAGCGTTTGACGGGTTTCCGACACAGCCGTGTCGGAACAAATAACACCGATTGCGCCCGAGTCGTCAACGAGGCGACGCAGCTCTCTACGTTTGTACATGGGGTTCAGCAACAGTGCCGTCGCCCCCAATTTCCAGAGGGCCAGCAGGGCAAGCGCATAGTGGGGGGTGTTCTGGAGGTAGATGCCTACCCGGGCGCCGCGGATTGTGCCGCGGGCCTCGAGCGCTATAGCGAGAGCGTCGGAGGCACGGTCGACTTCGGCGGCAGTCATCCTGCCATCGAAATAGCGAAGTGCGACGCGATCCGGATTGGCGGCGACGCGGGCCTTCCACGCCTCTACGGTGGACTCGTACCGCATCTCTGTACGTACATCCATGCTGAGAACGTCTGGTGCGGTCTGAGAATCCTCTACGGCGTTGATCCCAGAACGACTCTCTACCGAAGAGCCGATCTCACAACGGTTGGTCACAGTTGAACGAGTCACGACAGCCGCCCCCCTCCGGCATCTTCGCCGAAATTGACTTACTAACTCCTACCGAGCGATCGCTCGGTAGGAGTTAGTCTGGAGTAGACGTCATCATCTGTCAAGACAGACAATGGCAATCAGGCATTAACAGGTGAAGGAGCATTCGTGAAAGTTGAGACTGCGAAAAGAGTCGAGGATGCAGCCGAATGGCGCAAATACTCCGAAAATGTTCTGCCACCCCTGCTACAGGCGGCTTTGGATAGTTTTGTGGAGCACGGCTATCACGGCACGACAATTCGCACTGTGGCCGCTCGGGCCAAGCTCTCCGTACCGGGCCTATATCACCACTACGCCTCCAAGCAGGCACTGCTGGTGGCGATCGTACAGTTTGCGATGGAGGATTTATTGGTCAGGAGCGAGGACGCTATAGCGGAGGCAGGTTCCTCAGTGGAGGAACAGTTTCGCCTGCTGATCGAATGTCTGGCGCTCTTTCACGCTCACCGCAGTGAGCTCGCCTTCATCGCTGCTAGTGAGATCCGAAGTCTGGAAGGCGAGTCGCGAACGGCGCACATCAAATCCCGCGATAAGCAGCAGCAGATGGTGGACGACATCATCAATCAGGGTATGCGGGAGGGGATCTTTGACGCTGAGCACCCCAAAGACACCAGCCGAGCCATCGTGACTATGTGTACCGGTATTGCGCAGTGGTACCGCCATGACGGTGAGCTTTCGCCCGAAGAGCTGGCCATCAGATATGCCAACATCGCCCGAATGACTTTAGGGGTTGGCTCAGGCTCTCAAAGACGGAGTGTCCTCACGGCGCCCACGCCTTTACGAACAGATGCGCGAGGCAGGCCGAACCGCGGCTGACCGTGAGCAGCGACCAGTGAATTTTGGCTATCTCGTCTGGCCGCTGCACAGAGCGGCCAGACTGCCCTTAGGTTCGAGGATTCGGGTCACGTCCCGCTGTGTGGTTCCTCGACACCGTGCACGCACCAAGGCGACGAATGCGACTCTGAGCGATATGCCATTCCCAAAGGTCCCTACTGTCAGGGTTTCTTCGGTGCCCTACGAACCCGGCTAGCCACCTGCATTCAGTGAAAATGACCGCAACCGCCGCATATTTCACTTTTTTTCACAAGCCGCCCCTCCATGACGAAATCGGCCAAAATCGTGGCTATAACCATTCAAACGGACGTTTTCACGGGCCTCCGCTCACTGTCGCGCCTGCCGACCACGAGACTTCTACCCACCGGAGACATCCGGTCCACCGCCCAAGCAGGAGATGAACCGTGAGCGACCAGATCACCGAGTTGTCAGCATCCGCGCTCGCTCTAGCCATTCGCCGACGCGAGATCTCGGCCAACGAAGCCCTCGACGCGCACCTCGCCCAGATCGACCGGGTGAACCCTCGCATCAACGCCATCGTCACCCAAGATCGTGAAGCGGCCCGCGACCTTGCGGTGGCCGCCGACACCCGCACCCTGAGCGGCGACGATCTGCCTCCACTGCACGGCGTTCCGATCACGCATAAGGACACGCATTCCACCGCCGGCCTGCGCACGACCTTCGGGTCACCAGTGTTCGCTGACCACGTGCCCGATCACGACGATCTGATCATCGAGCGGTTCAAGGCCGCCGGTGTCGTCACCACCGGTAAATCCAACGTGCCGGAGTTCGCGGCCGGGTCGCACACCTTCAACGAGGTCTTCGGAACGACCACCAACCCGTATGACCCCTCTCTCAGCGCGGGCGGCAGTAGCGGAGGGGCCGCCGCAGCTCTGGCCGCACGCATTCAGGCCATTAGCGACGGCAGCGACATGGGCGGCTCGCTGCGCATTCCCGCCTCTTTTTGCAACGTGGTGGGATTCCGGCCGTCGCTCGGCGTGGTCCCCCTGCAGCCGAGCCGTAACGCCTGGAGCTGGCTCTCTCGCAGCGGTCCCTTGGCCCGGGAGGTGACCGATATTGCCCTGGCTATGTCGGTGATTGCGGGACCAGACGCCGCTACACCGTATTTCAACCCGGTGCCGGCACGCCGGTTTCTTGAGCCGCTGCAGCGCGATCTCACAGGGCTCGTCATCGGCTGGTCCGACGATTTCGGTCTGGGCATTCCGGTGCAGAAAGAGGTGCTGCGCGTGCTGCATCAGCAGCTGCAGGTGTTCGAAGACCTCGGCGCGACGGTGGAGCAGGCGGCCCCTGATCTGCGTGATGCCGATGAGGTGTTCAGCACAGTGCGCGCGTTCGACTTTGCCTTGTCCTACGGCGATCTTGTGGCCCGGCACGGCGACAAGATTAAACCCGAGGTGCGCTGGAATGTGGAGCGCGGCCTTGCTCTGAACGGAGCCGACGTCGTCTCGGCCGCGCTGGCCCGCACCCGGTTAGCGCAAAAGACCCGTATCTTCTTCGCCCGCTACGACGTTTTCGCGAGTCCGGCCGCCCAGCTGCTTCCCTTCGATGCCGCCCTGCGGTATCCGACCGAGATCGACGGCGTGCCGTTTGAGAACTACCTTGAGTGGATGCGTTCCGCCTGCGTCGTTTCTGCGACCGGGCTTCCCGCGCTTTGCGTGCCAGCGGGCTTCAGCGAGTCCGGTCTGCCGGTCGGATTACAGCTGGTCATGGACCACGGGCAGGATGTCGAGCTGCTGCAGGTGGGGTACAGCTTCGAACAGGCCACCCGCTATGCGTGGCAGGCTCCCGATCTGCGCGACATAGGTAGCTGAGATGCGTCGTCGACGTTCAGATTCGCGCGGGCTGCAGCACTCGTCCGCCTCGTTTGAAAGCCTCGAGCAGCAGACTGACATCAATCGATTTGGTGTGAGCAACCCAAGGCGCGGACGTCACGCAGGCATAGAGGGCAGCTTGGTCCTTCGCCGTGACATTCGCTACGATCTGGTAGTCGCCGGCGACCGCGGCTGCGTACCTCACCAGCGGCGAGGCCGCGAGCTCTCGCCCGGCCGCCTCGACGTTCTTCGGGTCGCTGCGGATCCACAAAAACGCTTCGACGGGAAGGCCGACACTCGCCGGTTCAACGACCGCCCGAATGTAAACATGGTTGTTCTGCAGCAGCCATTCCGTGCGGCGGCGGGCCGTGGCGTTGGACACCCCAGTCAGGCGGGCCAACCGTTCGCAGGACACCCGCCCGTCTCGGCAAAGCGCCTCCACGATCTCGTTGTCGACCCGGCTCAGCCGCTGCGGCTCCTGCAGACTCCACGTGTCCGTCGTCACACCGGCCCGCAGGGCATCAGCTTCGACCTCCGTCAGCAAGTCAGGCTGCCAGCCGCGGATGGTGCGGAAGTAGCGCATCACGGGGTAGCTGACTGCGCGCACCAAACCGACCGTACCGGGGATCTCGTCCGTGAGCAGTGCCGGCATCAGCTCGGCCTCGGTCAGCACTTCGACGACACAGTCCACGCCGCCGGTCATCGTGTACGAGAAGGTCGAATCGCGACGCTGCGCCAGTGCGTTCGCGGTCGCGCGCGTGGTGCCCGGCGCGGTCTGAACGCGGATGATCACCGAGGTGGATTGTGGGCGGAGTCCGGCCACCTGCACCAGCCGGGCTTCGATCAGTTCACTGCCCCGGCGGGCGACAGTGCGCTCCGGTTCGCCGAGCACGACGGCGATTTGGCTCCAAGAGCTGCGCCCGTCGAACTGCAGCGCGGCCGCAATCCGCCGCTCCAAGGGATCCAGTAGCCGCACAATCCATCCTTGCTCGTACGCCGTTCCTTGAAAATACAAGGATTTCCTTAGCGCCGAACTTATCATCACGCACTGCCCCACCCGCATTCCAGCACTGGAGCACTTATGATTACGTCCCTACCCGGTGACCCTGACTCAACCGACATCCTTGCCATTGCCAACCTGCCAATCCTGTGGATTTTGGCTGTCGGCGTGTTCGCCGCCATCATCCTGCAAACGGTCGTGTACATACGTGCGGCCCGGATCGCCGCGCCGGCGGCCGGCATCAGCTCGGCCGAACTGAAAACCTCGTTCCGCGCCGGCGCCGTGGCCGCAATTGGCCCCTCCCTGGCGGTAGTGCTCGTCAGTGTGGCCCTGCTCAGCCTGTTCGGAACCCCGGCTGTGCTGGTGCGCGTCGGTCTGGTCGGGTCGGCTGCCACCGAGACTGCTTCGGCCAGTATTGCCGCCAGTACCATGGGAGCAGCCCTTGGCGACGCGAGCTACACCCAGAGCGTGTTCGCCGTCGCATTTATGGCGATGAGCCTCTCCGGCGCCATGTGGATGATCGCCACCCTGGTGTTGACCCCGCTGCTTAAACGCGGCGACTCTCGGCTGCGCAGCGTGAACCCCACCCTGATGGCCATCATCCCCGCTGCCGCGCTCCTCGGAGCGTTCGCGAGCCTCGGCATCGGCGAGCTCGGCAAAACCCCCGTGCACATCCTGACCGTTGTCACCTCGGCCGCGGTGATGGGCGCCTGCCTGTTCCTGGCACGCCGCTTCAACTTGGGCTGGCTACGCGAATGGGGGCTCGGCTTCTCCATCGTGATCGGCCTCATCGTCGCATACACCGCCCACACCACCGGCCTCGCACCGGTCGCCTGAACCAACATCGAGAAAGGCCAGCATGTTCTCCACAACAGTGATCACCACGCCGTCCGCCGATTTGGCGACCTTCGACCGCACAACGAGCCGCTGGGGTCGGTCCACCATGATCGCCGCACTGGTCATGTCACTCGCCGCGCCGCTCTACCTGGTGCTTTTCGCCGACCTTGGCATCACGCAGACACAGGTCTGGATCGCGTTCCTCGCCGTTGCCGCCGTGTTCTCGGTGCTGTGGGTGGTCGAACCGATCACCTACTACCCGATCCTTGGTCCCGCGGCAATGTACCAGGCGTTCATGATCGGCAACATCGCCAACAAGCTGCTCCCCTCTGCACTGGTCGCCCAAGCGGCCATCGGCGCTAAGGCTGGCACCAAGCGCGGCGAATTCTCAGCCCTGATGGCCATCTGCGGCGCCGCGATGGTGCACGTGTTCTTCATGCTGGTGTTCGTCGGTCTATTCGGCTCCTGGCTGGTCAACATCGTGCCAGCCGACGTCACCGACGTCGCGCGCCTGTACATCTTCCCCAGCATCATCGGCGGGGTCATCGTGCAGCTCGTGGTGTCATTGAAACAACCTCGCGTCACGCTTATCGCCATCGGCACAGCCGCGTTCGTCTTCTTCGTGCTCGTGCCCGCCGTCCCCAGCGTCGCAAACCTCGCCACCGGAATTACCGTCGTCACCACCGCCGTGCTGGCCTGGTTCCTACGCAGCAAGCCCCGCTCCGACTCCACGAAAGAGATCTCATGACCGTGACCCTACTTCCGACTGATGACACCACGACCCGCGCGATGCAGGAGCTGTACCGGCACCTGCACGCGCATCCGGAACTGTCCATGCAGGAGACCGAGACCTGTGCGTTCCTCACCCGGCGCCTTGATGATCTCGGGCTCGAGACCTTCCGCTGCGGCGGGACCGGCGTCGTCGGTATCCTGCGCAACGGCGCCGGTCCCACGGTCGCCTACCGCGCCGACATCGACGGCCTGCCTATCCAGGAAGAGACCGGACTCGACTACGCGAGCACCGCCCGCGGCACCCTGGCCGACGGCACCGACGTGCCTGCGATGCACGGGTGTGGCCACGACACTCACATGACAGTCGCGTTGACACTGGCCGAGCACCTCGTCACCCACCCGTCCGCTTGGGCAGGCACCGTGGTGTTCATCTTCCAACCCGGGGAAGAGACCGGGGCGGGAGCGGTAGCCATGCTCGCCGACGGGCTGTGGGACCGCGCCCCCCGCCCCGAGATCGTCTTCGGCCAGCACGTTTGGCCCGGCCTCGCTGGCACCGTCGACATCAGCAGCGGCGTGGCGATGGCGATGGCTGATTCCTGGAAGGTGACCGTGCACGGCCGTCAGGCCCACGGCTCCCAGCCCGATCAGTCGATCGACCCGATCGTGATCGGCGCTCACATGGTCGTGCGTCTGCAGACCGTCGTGTCGCGAGAGGTGCACCCGATGAAGGCCGCTGTGGTCACGGTCGGCACCTTCCACGGCGGACTCAAGGAAAACATCATCCCCGCCACTGCCGAGTTCACTGTAAACGTGCGCACTTTTGACGTCGAAGTGCGGACCCGCGTACTGGATTCGCTGCGCCGCATCATCGCGGCCGAAGCACAAGCATCCGGAGCCCCCGATCCGATGATCGAGGTGCTCTCCACATTCCCCCGCTGCTACAACGACCCGGCGGCAACCCAACAACTGATCGCTGCGCTCAGCGGCGCCCTCGGAGCGAACGGCGTAAAAGAGGTTCCGCCAGTGATGGGAAGTGAGGACTTCGGACTGCTTGCCGAGGCCATCGGCGTACCCTCGGTGTATTGGATGTTCGGCGGCTATTCCCAGCAAACCATCGACGCAACCGAATCCGTCGCCGGCAACCACTCGCCACATTTCGCCCCCGACTCTGAGCCTGCCTTGGCAGCCGGGCTCACCGCCGCCCTCACCGCCATACTGTCGCGGGTCGGCACGCCGGGCGGCGTCGCATGAACACCTCAACAGCCCGACTCTCGGTCAACGGACCCCGACTGGTCGCTGACCTCAAAGCACTCGGCAGCATCGGATGCGGGCCGGGCGGCGGCCTGGATCGCACTTCCTTCTCGGCAGCGGATGGCGAGGCTCGCGCATGGCTGCTCGGGCGCTGCGCCGAAGCCGGTCTCAGGGCGGAAGTGGACGGCATCGGGAACATCGTCGTATCGCCCGACTACGATGCCCGGACTGCGGCCCAGCCCGCTGTGTGGTCCGGGTCGCACATCGACACCGTGCCAAACGGGGGCGCATTCGACGGGGCGCTCGGTGTGCTCGCCGCGCTGGAATGCCTGCGCCGCATTCAAGAGGAACGCCCAGCCCTAGACCGGCCGGTGCGGGCGGTCATGTTCACCGACGAGGAGGGCAACTACGCCCATCTGTTCGGGTCGAGCGCACTCGCACGAGGATTTTCCCGCACCGAGCTGGAGTCGCTCACCGGTCGAGACGGCGACCGGTTCGCTGACACCTTCGCGGCCACCGGCGGAGACCTCGATGCGGCCACGGCGACCAAGCTGGACCCCGCTACGCTGCACGCCACGGTGGAGTTGCACATCGAGCAGGGACCAACGCTCGAGCAGCTCGGGCACGACATCGGCGTGGTCACCGGCATCGTGGCGCTCGGCGGTGGCGTGGTGTCGTTCCGAGGCCGGGCCGACCATGCCGGCACCACCCCGATGAACCAGCGCCGCGACGCCCTCACTGCCGCCGGCGCGCTGCTCGTGGCGTTGCCCGAAGTGGCCTCAAGCGTTAGCGAGCGTGCCGTCGTCACCTCGGGAATCGTGACGGTCGAGCCGGGAAGCGCCAACGTGATCCCAGGGCTGGCCCGGGTTACGGTGGATTTTCGGGAAGCGGAGACGGATCTGGTTGACGCCCTGCAAACGACCATCGTGGATGTGGCCCGGGAGATTGCGCTGCGCTACGGGGTGCAAGTGGAGTTCGATTTTGAGGTCACGATCCCGCCGGTTCGGCTCGACGCCAGCATTCAGGCGACCATCGAGGCCGCGGCCGCCGCGCGTGAGTTGTTGTACAGCTCGCTGCCGTCCGGGGCTGGCCATGACTCGCAAAACATGGCTCAGCTGGCGCCGACGGGCATGATTTTCGTGCCGAGCATCGACGGACGCAGCCACTGCCCCGAGGAGAACACTGCGTGGATCGACGTGGAGAACGGCGCGAATGTGCTGCTCGACACCCTGCTGAGCCTCGCCCGCGACTGACGGTCCCGCCCCGCGCCTTCAAGGTGGCCAGCGAGAAGTGCTCCCGGGATTCTATAGGCCAACATGTGGTTCTCGAGCTGACCCAGCGCGACGCACCCCAGGAGTACATTTCCGCGGTTCAATAAAAAAGGCAGTCAAACAGGATTCACGCGTTCCGGAGAAGAAATGGGTGATGCCTCTTTTCGAGATGATGTTTTTCCCTGGAACGTGCCTACGCAGGACCGATCAGAATGCTAGCCGACCATACATGTTCGTGACATTGCGGGGAGTCACATGATTGGACACCAAGGGGCAAGCCACGATTCGCCATCACGTTTGGTTAGGCATTCCGGTGACCATTGATATTTCCCGCAGGTATAGAACGCAGCCTCGGAATCCCGCCTCTGCGCCACGTTCTCGTCGCGGTCGCTGACGTCGTCATCGACTGCCTTCGCAGGCGGTTCGGCCGGCCAAGCCGTCTGGCGCGTCGGCCGATCACGCTCCAGCCGCGTCCACCCAGTCGCGGAGGCGCTGGCGGGCGTCGCCGAATTCGCGGAGCCATCCGAACGGGGCCGAGCAGTGCTGGGCGGCGTCGTAGGCGCGAGCCCGTGCAGATGCACGGCAGAGAGTTCTCAGACGAGTTAGGAGTCCCGGTGCCAGAACGGCGGCACAACGGATGCCGGCAGCCCGTAGGTGCGTCGCAACCAGTTCACCCATCGGTTGAGTTCGATCCATTCGACCTCAGCGTCGTCAGCGCTGAGCAGGTTCCAATTGATCGGATGCGGCGGCTCCGCGGTGAGCGGCCCGTCGAGATCGTCCAACGAGCTCGCTCCGAACGCGTCATCGTGATCGCCGGACGCCCATTCGATCAGAGAATCTGTCATTGCTGCTTCACCACTCCGAGCCGGCGCGAGCCGCTTCCGTCTCGTTCACGAGTGCGTTCTGCGGGGATGCAGCATGCTGTTCGCTGCCCGGAGCCGAGCGAGGGGCTCGATTGACCTGGTAGCCATCAAACGCGAACGCATCGTGGACAGCGTCAACAAGCGCCGTGCAGCCGGCAAAGATCTCGGCGGCCGCCGCCGCCAGCGCTTCACCGAAAGCCAAATCCTCAATGCCCAGCGCCTTGTCAACGCCAGCGAATCTGCCACGCAGGTCGCGCAGGATCTGGCATGTCGCGTGCCACGCTTTATCGACGGATTTCAGAACTCTGCGAGTGAAGAGTAAGTATGGTCGCAGGTGAACCAGCTGAATTTTGCGTGATGAATTCCGTGGTGAGACGACGGGCTGAAAGCCTTCCCCTGGGCGGTGATTTCCTGCCCTGGTTGTCCCGCAGGAGTCTATTGATCGAAGCAACACCTATATTCATTTTGGTGGTTTGAAATGCTTCATCATTCTTCGTCAGCGGCAGGTGTCCGGTTTCTCGTCTCGGTCAAGGACCACATCTCGCGCGTCAGGCCGGAAACTCCGTTTAAGACACAGGCCCACGAGGGGCGCTCAGCGGCCGCTCGCTGCTGCGCCGAGCAACCGCGCGCGCTCCGTCACATGCTCCGGCAACGGATGCGTCAGCACATACGGCCGATCCTGCACGATGGCGTCGACCACCATCGGCCCGACGGTCTCGGGATCGATCGCCTGAGCGGAGTCGGCACCCGTCGGCACCGTACCTCCTCGGGTGTACGACGTCCACGGCACGACCTCGCGGGCCTCGGCCCTGTCTGCGGCCGATCGCAGTCGCTCGCTGGACGCGAAGTCGGTGCGCACGGGGCCTGGGAAGAGCACCGTTACGCCGATCTCGAGGCCGGCCGCCGCGTACTCCGCTCGCACGGCCATTGAGAATCCCTCGACCGCCGCCTTTGAGGCGGTGTATGCGGCGTGGCCGGGGATTGGTTGGAGCACCGCGCGGGAGGCTGTGTTCACAATGTGCGCTGGCGAGCCGGACCGGCCCATGTGGGGTGCGAATGCCCGATGCCCATGAAGCACACCCCAGAAGTTCACTGACATGATCCACGCGAAGTCCTCAATCGAGGCATCCCAGCTCGCGCGATACGGGCGCCAGGTGACGCCCGCATTGTTCACTAGCACGGCGATGTCGCCGAACGCCTTGAAGCTCACGTCCGCGAGCGCCGAGACGTCCGCGAGATCAGAGACGTCGGTGCGCACGGCGATCGCGTGCCGACCGAGTCCGCGGATCTCGTCACGGACGCGCTCCGCGGACTCGAGCTCGACATCGGCAAGCACGACATCCATCCCCTGATCCGCGAGCGCGAGCGCGATCGATCGCCCTATGCCGCCGCCGCCGCCGGTCACGACGGCGCCACGACCGGACAACTGGTCCACTCGCATCGCGAACTCAGTTCTCGGGGAAGCCGAGATTCAGGCCGCCGTGGCTCGGGTCGAGCCATCGCTGCATGATCACCTTCTCACGGGTGAAGAACTCGAAGCCGGTGACGCCGTACGCCTTCGACGAGCCGAACAGCGACTGCTTCCAGCCGACGAAAGAGTGGTAGGCGACGGTGGTCTGCTCAGCGGTGGTCATAGATACTCCTGGTGCGTTGGGGGAAACCGGTTATGCGTAGACGGCCTGGTACAGCTGCTCGATCTGCTCAGCGCTCGGCACGCGGGGATTATTGTCGGGGGAGCCCGAGGCGAGCGCCTGCGTCGCCATGACGGGCACGAGTGCGTCCCAGTCACTGCGTTCGATGCCTCGCAGCGCGGGGGTGGGAACCTCGAGCTCGACTGCGAGCGCGCGCAGCGCTGCCACGAGTTGGTCGGCAGCGTCAGCATCGGTGTCGCCTTCGTTGCAGGCGCTCAGGTATGACGGCGCCTGTAGTGCTCGAAGCCATCAGGCGGCCTGCAGTCGACCGCGCTCCCCAGCGGCACTCGCGAACACCTCGGCCGCGGCCACCACGTGCTCGGCGTAGGGCAGCAGCCTGCACCCCTCCTCGGTCAGCGTCACGCGTCGTGCGCGGTGCGCGAGCTCGAAGCCGAGCGAGATCTCGAGCTGCTTAATCTGCAATGACAGGGCTGGCTGCGTGATGAACAGGCTGGCAGCGGCACGGCCGAAGTGCAGCTCACCAGCGAGGGCGATGAAGCACTGCAGGCGCCAAAGGCTCACGTCGCAGCTCATACCGACACCGATTTGAGCCTGCGCGGGCTGTCCACCAATTTGCCGTCGACGAGGTATTCGTCGGGCTTGAAGCGGCCGCTCTCGCGGCGGAACCTGGTCATGAAGTCCGGCCAGACCGTCGTCAGGCGGCCGTATCGGTGATCGACGTACCAGGAGTAGCAGCCGCCGTTCAGCCACACGGTGTCTGCGGCACGCTCATCGATGGCGGCGACGAACTTGTCCTGTGCGTGCTGAGGGATCTCGATCGTGGATGCCCCGGTCGAGTCCATGAACTCCAGCGCGCCCAGGATGTACTGGATCTGAGACTCGACGACGTAGATGATCGAGCCGGCACCAAGGCCGGAGTTCGGCCCGTTCATGATGAACAGGTTCGGGTATCCGGCGACCGTCGAGCAGGCGTACGCCGCTCCACCCGAGGTCCACGACTCGGCCATCGAACGCCCATCCTCGTCGAAAATGCGATGCGTGATGGGCAGGTCGGCAGCTTCGAAGCCGGTCCCGAGTACGAGGGCATCGAGCTCGATCTCGCCGTCATTTGTAATGATGCTGCGCTCCCTCACCTCGACGATACCGCTGGTCTCGAGCGCTACGTTGTCCCGACGGAAGGTGGGGTAGTAGTCGTTCGAGATGAGGATGCGCTTGCAGCCGATCATATAGTCGGGCGTGAGCTTGTCGCGCAGCTCGACTTCTGGCACCTGCGCCGCGAGGTGGTCGAGGGCAGTGGTTTCGATCTTGGCGATGAAGTCGGCGATGCCACGGCGCTGTGGGAACCGCGCCTCGTTGCCCCAGAACAACTCATCGCGCAGCGCCTGTGCGGTCTCGGGCATGCGCCGGAACATCGACTTCTGCGCTGTCGTGTACTCGTGGTCCATGCGGGGGATGATGTAGGGCGCCGAGCGCTGGAAGACCGTCAGCTGCCCCGCGATCTTCGCGAGCTTAGGCACGATCTGAATGCCGGATGCGCCGGAGCCGATGACGCCGATGCGCTTGCCCTCCGGCTCGAAGGAGTGATCCCACTGCGCCGAGTGGAACATGGGGCGCTCGAACTTCTCGAGCCCAGTGATGTTCGGCAGCTTCGGATCGGACAGGTGGCCGGCGGCGGTGACGACGAAGTCGGCCGTAAACGAGCCTGCCGAGGTCTCGAGCGCCCAGTTCGCTGCACCCACCTGCCAGGTGCAGGAGAGCAGTTCGGCATCGAAGGTG
The DNA here is from genome assembly GCF_004403435.1 of Cryobacterium sp. TMT1-66-1. Classification (NCBI taxonomy): domain Bacteria; kingdom Bacillati; phylum Actinomycetota; class Actinomycetes; order Micrococcales; family Microbacteriaceae; genus Cryobacterium; species Cryobacterium sp. TMT1-66-1. The sequence continues at coordinate 61,632 of NZ_SOGP01000025.1, read as the reverse complement.
ATGTGGGGCTGCACGCCCTCGTCGATAGATGCCTCTTGCAGGTAGGCGTGGATCTCGGGCTGGGTGGCATATACGCGCGACCAGTCGGGGTTTGGGCGGAACGAAAAGGAGTACAGGTGCGACTGGATGTCGCACGCGGCACCGGGATAAGTATTATCGCGCCAGGTGCCGCCGACATCGCCGGCTCGCTCCAGCACGATGAAGTCATGCTCGCCACGTCGCCGCAGCTGGATGGCGAGCCCCAGGCCCGCAAAGCCTGAGCCGATGATGGCGATCTTCGCGTGCGTCGTCGTCGCCTGGGGCGCGCTGGTGGATGTCTGCTGCATGATGGATCCTCGGCGTCTCTGGTCGTCAGGCGTGGTCGTTGCGGATGATGGTGCCCGCTGGGTGCTCGTGCGGGTCGAGGGAGAAGTCGTCGATGACGACGGCGAGCTCGGCAGGCCGCTCGACGGAGACGGCATGGCCGCTCTCGATCTCGAAGTAGCGCGCATCAGAGATCGCGCCGAAAAGCATGCGGCTGTGATGTAGCGGCACCATGTCGTCGTACCTGCAGCCGATGACGAGCGTGGGCACGTCGATGCGGCTGAGACCCAGGTCGATGTCGATGTCGCGGTTGAGTCGCATGATCTGCGCTGGGTAGGGCCGTGCAGCCACCGCCTGCTGCAGCTCACGCCAGTCGCGCTCGTTGCGGCCAATGAGATAGCCGGCCGAGTAGGCCATCAGCAGCGTGAGGTTGCTAAGCGCCTCGGGGTCAGCATCGTGCAGTCGCCGCCAGAGGTTGTTGCGGAGCAGCTGGTGCCGATCGGTCTTCGACCAGCCGGCTACCAGCGAGAGCGAAGCGACGGTCGAGGGCCGCTCGGAAGCGTAGGCCGCTGCCACCACGGCGCCGAAGGAGTAGCCGACGAGAGCCACGGGGCCGCCACCGGACGCGTGGTCCACGACGGCCCGAAGCTGTGCCACGGCATCCACGAGCGTGAAATCTGCATCATCTGCGGGCAGTTGCAGGTCAAAAGCGACCACCCGGCGGGTGAAAGTGAGGATGGGATAGACGGCCCAGAAGCTGCCGCGCGCGGTGCCAGAGCTGCCGTGCACGAGCACGATGGTCGCCGTGCTCGTCTCGTTGCCGCTGTCGTAGATTGGGATCAACCTGCCCGCCTGCTCGACGTGCCCGGTCGGCTCGATCAGCAGCGGCTCGTGCAACGTGCCGTCGGCATGCCACGCGCTCTGCCGTCGTTCTGTCAACTTCGTGACCATGGCCACCTCACTTCGTCGTGATTTGAATAATGAGAGCAAACTATCAAAAGTTGCTCTGAGTCGAGACTACATGCTGACATAGAGGATGCCAATAGGTATATCTGATTGCCTACTCTCGTTTTATTTCGTACGATCGGCATGCGGCGAAGATGCCGGCGCGCGTCGTGCGCCGCGATCGTGGCAGGACAAAAGATACGGGGTGCGAACCATGGCCGATTCAGCGAAGGAACGGGTGCTGGTCACCGGCGGAGCGGGTGGCATCGGCGCGGCGATCGTCGCGCAGCAGCGAGGACTCGGGCGCGAGGTCATCGTGATCGACAAGCAGCCCGGCGGCATCGTGGCCGATCTCGGCGTGGCCGCACAAGTCGAAACGGCCCTCGCTGAGGCACTGGTGGGAGGACCGATCCACCGACTGGTCAACAACGTCGGCTACATCCGAGTTGCGAATCTTGAGGAGCTCGACATTGATGACGCACTGCGAACGTACGAGATCAACGTACTCGCCGCTATGCGCTGCGCCAAGGCGCTGCTGCCGGGGATGCGCGAGGCGGGCTTCGGAAGGATCGTGAACATCGCCTCGCGCGCGGCGCTTGGCAAGGCGGGCCGCTCGGCGTACTCGGGCTCGAAGGCTGGAATCATCGGCGTCACCCGCACTTGGGCGCTCGAGCTGGGGCAGCACGGCATCACGGTCAACGCGGTCAGCCCCGGTCCGATTCGCACCGCGATGTTCGAAGCGGCCAACCCTGCGGGTGAGCCACGCACGCAGCAGATCATCGATGCGATCCCGGTCAAGCGGGTCGGCGAACCCGACGACATCTCGGCCGCAGTCGGGTTCTTGCTCGACGAGCGCGGCTTCATCACGGGTCAAAATCTCAATGTCTGCGGTGGAATGACGATTGGCGCAGTGCCACTATGAGTGCCTCGCCCACGCTCGCCGCGACAATCGCCGCGTGTGTGGCGCGCTCTGGCTCCCAGCCGCTGCGAAAGTCGACCCGCCAGGCCGCGAAGGCGGTGCTGCTGCACAACCTAATTGTGGGACTTGCGGCGCACGGCATGCCGCTACCCGGCCTGCCGTGCGGACAGGGCCTACCCTGGGCGCAGCAGCCGATGACCGCGCCCGACCTGGCCTTCGCGACGTCGCTGCAAATGGGCGCTCGCGCGCAACACGATGAGCACCCGAGCTCGGTCACCCACCTGGGTAGCACTGTGATCCCCGCCTGCCTCGCCATTGCGCCAGCAGGCATCGTCGGCGCGCGCCTACTCTCGGCAATCGCTGTCGGCTACCAAATCGGCGGGGTGCTTGGCAATTATCTGCTTCCGCATATCCGTGACCGTGGCATGCGTGCAACCGGCATCGTCGGCCCGATCGCAGCGGCCGCCGCAGCGGCGGCCGTGCAGGAGCTCGATGAAACTGCGATCGCACAGGCGATCTCGCTCGCGGTCAATCGCGCTGCCGGCTACACCCAAGTGTGGCACTCGGGTACCGACGAATGGCGCCTGCAGACCGCTGCCGCAGCGCGCGACGGCCTCGAATCAGCGCTCTGGGCAGCGGGCGGCGCCCGCGGTGCCGATGCCGCGCTCGAGGGCGCTTCTGGACTTCTACACGCACTCGGAGCGGACGCCATGGAAGCCGCCCAGCTGGCCGACGCACTCGCAGGCCCGCCAGTGATCGAGCAGATGCTATTGAAAGCGCACCCTGTGTGCGCCATCAACCAGGCAGCGGTGGAAGTCGCTATCGATCTCCGCGCACACGCGGCCGTCGAAGCCCAGCAGATCGTAAGGGTCACCGTGCGCCTCGCCGACGCCGACGCTGTGTACCCGGGTATCGACGTCGCGCGGCCACCCACGTCGTGGTCCCAGGCGATGATGGATGTGCGGCAGGGGGTTGCGGTTGCCCTAGCCGAGGGGCGGGTCGAGATCGATGCCTTACACCCGGCCAGCGTCGAGGCGCAGCTGGTGCGACAGCGAGTTTCGGTGCTGGGCGGCATGCAGGGCGGTGCGGGGCACGGCGCCGAGATCGTGATCGAGCTGGCCGACGGGCGCCGCCTCGAGGGCCGTGCCGAGAGCGTCGAGGTGGACAGTGAGCGTTCCGCGCAGATGGCGGCAGAGCTCCTGCCCGCAGCCGGTATCTCGGATGCGCTAGCGGTGCGCTTGCCGGGGTTCGTCGATGCTCTGGACGAGCCCGACGGTGTGCGGCGACTGGTTGCGGCGATGAGGGGGATCGAGCCGTGGGCGTCGCTGTGCAGCCGATGATGCAGGCGATCGCCGCAACCGCCTGGGGTGGGCCGGAGGTCCTGCAACTCGTCGAAGTGCCCGTCCCGTCGCTGTCGCTGGGCGACGTCCTTGTGCGGGTGGAGGCCGCCGGCGTAAACCCGACCGATTGGAAATCCCGCGCGACAGGCGGCCGTAAGTTCTGGCGCGACCCGGCTATTCTCGGCTTCGATATCGCCGGTGTCGTTGAAGCGGTGGCGGATGGCTCGAACCTGCTCTCGTGCGGCGATAGGGTCTTCGGTATGCCCCGCTTCCCGCTGCCTGCTGAGGGCTATGCGCAGTACGCCGCGGCACCTGCGCGGCAGCTCGCGCGCATGCCCGCTGGGCTGACGTTCTCTCAAGCGGCATCGTTGCCGCTCGCCGGCCTGACGGCGCTGCAAGCGCTTGAGGAGGCCGGCAAGCTCAAGCCCGGGCAATCCGTCCTCGTCTGCGCGGCGGGTGGCGGGGTCGGTCGACTCGCGGTGCAGATCGCCGTCGCACTCGGCGCCGTAGTCACAGCCTGCGCACGCGCCGAGCGACTGGGTGATGCCGCAACAGCAGGGGCCACCGTCGTCGAGGCAGCACACGACGGCACGCCAGCAATCCCATCGCGGCACGACGTCGTCATCGACCCGTTCGGCGGTGAGCGCACCAAGGCGCTGCTCGACTGGTGCGCGCCCGGCGGCATACTAGTCTCCCTGATCCCGCGCACGGACCCGGCGGTGAAGGATGCCGCGCGCGCGCGCGGTATCGTGCTTCGCCGGGTGGTTGTGGAACCCTCGGGAGCGGGGATGGAACGCATCGCCCAATGGGTCGAAAAGGGGCGCCTGCGGTCGCACGTGGCGCTCGCCCTCCCCCTGACGGATGCCGCCCAGGCGCACCGTGCAGGGGAACGCGGCGGATTGGATGGCAAGATTGTGCTTCAGCCGTGGCATCGCAGTCGCGGCAGGACCGCTGAGGGGATGGAACCGTGACCACTGCATCGGAGATGTCTGTGCGTCAGCGCGGCAAGGAGCGAAAGCGCGACGCGATCCAGTCGGCCGCTGCCGCACTGCTGCGCTCGAAGCAGTTCGACGAGATCACAATGCGTGAGGTGGCACAGCTCGCGGGAGTCGGAGAGGCGACGCTCTTCCGCTACGTTTCGAGCAAGTATCAGCTGCTGCACATGGTCTACGGTGATGAGCTCGATGCCGTCCTCGATCGCATCGAGGAGCAGGATGCCGCAATTGTCGCCGCACAGGGCGATAATCCGACCGGTACCAACTTTGTGGAGCGCATTCGCGCCATCTACCTGGAACGCAGTGCCTTCTATCGACGCAACCCGGCGAATTCGTCGCGCTACCTGCGCGAGGGCTTCACCCTCAGTGATCTCAGCGCACGCAACGTGGCGCAGGGTGACCGCACAATCGCGCTGGTTCGCAGCATTGTCGAGGATGGGCAGGGGCGCGAGCTGCTCGATTTGCGCGGTGGGGCGCTGTTCGTAGCGCAGAACTGTCACGCGATTTACATGCACGAGATCGATCGCACACCCGTCCGAGGCTTCGACCCGGATCGGATCTGGGAACGGCTGGGGCCGCGCCTCGATGCCCAGCTGCGGCCCCTGGTGCTTGTCTCGCGAGGGTGACCAGCAGCTCTGGGTCGGTCCCCGATCGGAGAGTCCGATCGTCAATCGTTATCGACGCTTGACGAGCCGCAGCGAGCGCGACTAGGTTGGCGTCAGGACAAATTGAGAGTGCACTATCGAAAGTGCACTCAACTAACAACGAAGTTAGGAGCCCGCCATGCACAGCATGAGCAAGAGGTACCGTCGGTCGCTTATTACAGCCGGCGCCATAATGGGAGTCACGTTGCTCGCTGGCTGTAGCAGCGCTGCCGGCGCCGGTAACTCCGGCGCTCCGGCGGGCGAGGCCGCGGCCTTTCCAAACGGCGACATCCGATTCGTCATTCCCTATTCGGCCGGTGGCCCCACCGACGTTACAGCCCGGGCGCTCGCGCCCTGCCTCGGAGACACGCTCGGCACTAATGTGATCGCAGAAAACATCACCGGAGGCTCCGGCTCGGTCGGCTTGCAAGACATGATCTCGAAGCCGGCCGATGGCCAGACCCTCGCCATCGTCTCACCCGGCATGGTGGCGCTTTCGCCGATTGCCAACGGCCTCGACTACTCTCGCGACGATGTCTCCTCGGTTGGTGTTATCTCCTACTCGCCGATGATCCTCATCGTCGGTGAGGATTCGCCGTACAGTAGCGGCGAGGAATTCTTCGCTGCTGCTGAGGAGGCCCCCGCGACGCTGACAGTGGGCGTTTCGGGCGCTTCAACGCCGCAAGCTATTGAGCTCCAGCGACTCGCCGATGAGTACAAGGTTGAGGTGATCGTGGTGCCCTTCGACGGCAGCGCTGGAGCCATCACCGCACTGCTCGGCGGACACGTCGACTCGGTCTTTGTGAACGACCAGGAGGACGTCGTGCAGCGCATCGACTCCGGCGATTTCACGGCGCTGGCCGTCTCGTCGCCGGAGCGCCAGGCGCACCTGCCCGAGACGCCGACGCTGGTCGAGCTCGGCTACGACGACCTCACGCTGGCCGTCACTATCTACGCGCTGGCCGCCCCGGCAGGCATGCCCGACGACGACGTCGCAACGCTCTCCGACGCGCTCGAGGAGTGTCTCACCAACCCGGAGACCGTCAGCGCAATCGGCGAGAACTACATACCTGCTGAATACCAGACCGGTGAGGAGTTCGACGGCTTCCTGGTCGAGGCCGAGAAGGTCTACACGCGCATCCTGGGCGGCTGAGCGCGATGACCGACGCCGTCCGCACCGAGCACAACACTGGAACCATGACTGAGCTCAACGCATCCGACCCCGTCCAGCCCCTCGAGGGCATCCGCGGGCGAGGGATCGCGCGCTGGGCCGCGGTCGCCGTGCTCGCGGCGGTCGGCCTCGGCGCGATCATCCTGAGCATCGGCTACGGCCTCGGCACAGGCACCCGCCCGGGGCCGGGGCTGTGGCCGTTCCTCGCCGCCGTGCTCTTGCTCGGCGCCACCGCGGTGGTGGCCATAACCGACACCCTCGAGGACTACGAGCCGTGGGGCACCGAGTCGGTGCGCACGCTCATCGCCCTCGCCTCGCTCGTCGTCTTCGCCGTGCTGTTCACCCTCCTGGGCTTCACAGTGCCCGCAATCCTGCTGATGGTCCTCTGGCTGCGCATGTTCGGCCAGATGCGCTGGCTGCACGCAGGCCTGCTCGCCGCCGGCGGTGCCATCGCCCTTTTCATGCTATTCGCCGTCGTGCTCGGCGTCCCAATGCCCCGGGACCTGCTCATGACCCCACTTACGTCCTGGATGTGATCCGCCATGCTAGATGGACTGTTTATCGGCTTCGGAGTCGCGCTCGACCCGATTAACTTGCTCTACGTCTTCGTCGGTGTTGTGATCGGCACCGCGATCGGCGTTCTGCCCGGCCTCGGCCCAACCGCCACGATCGCCCTATTACTCCCGCTGACCTATGCGCTCGAACCTGCCACCGCCATTATCATGCTCGCCGGCATTTACTACGGGTCAATGTACGGCGGCACCATCACCTCCGTGCTGCTCCGCATGCCGGGTGAGGCTGCGTCTGTCGTCACCACGTTCGACGGCTACCAGATGGCCAAGCAGGGTCGAGCTGGCCCCGCGCTGGGCATCGCAGCGATCGGATCGTTCATCGGCGGCATCATCTCGGTGATCGGCCTGGCGATCTTCGCCCCGATGCTTGCTGACGCCGCGCTCGCCTTCGGCCCCGTGGCGATGGTAGCGCTGATGGTGCTCGGCCTGTTGCTGGTGACCTCGCTAGGAATGGGCTCGACCTGGAAGGCGCTCGTGATGGCGGCAGTCGGGCTTCTGCTCGCGACGGTCGGCCAGGATCAGATCAGCGGCATGCCGCGCTTCAACTTCGGCTCGGCATCGCTGCTCGACGGCTTCGACTTCGTCGCCATCGCGATGGGTCTGTTCGGGGTCGGCGAGATCCTGCATAGCCTTGAGCAGGGCGGCCACCTAAACAAGATCGCCAAGAAGGTCACGAAGATCATGCCGACGCGCGACGACGCGAGGCAGTCGGCGATGCCGATCGTGCGTGGCTCACTGCTGGGCTTCTTCATCGGCATCCTGCCCGGCGGCGGCGGCGTGCTCTCCTCGCTCGCCTCCTATGCGCTCGAGAAGCGCGTCGCGAAACACCCAGAGCGCTTCGGCAAGGGCGCCATCGAGGGCGTCGCCGGCCCGGAGACCGCCAATAACGCATCCTCCACCTCGGCCTTCGTGCCGCTGCTGGTGCTCGGCATTCCCTCGAACGTGGTGCTCGCGCTCATCTACGGCGCGCTGCTCATCCAGGGCATCACGCCCGGCCCGAGCCTCATCCCGGACCACCCTGAGATCTTCTGGGGCGTCGTTGCGTCGATGGTGATCGGCAACACGATGCTGCTCATCCTCAACATGCCGATGGTGGGCGTGTTCGTGCAGCTGCTGCGGGTGCCGATGGGCATCCTCGTCACCTTCGCCATGGCGATCGTGCTAATCGGCACCTTCTCGATCGCGAACGATCCCTTCGACATCTGGCTCGTGCTGGGCTTTGGCATCCTCGGTTGGATCATGAAGCGCACCGGATTCGACCCCGGCCCCCTGGTGCTCGCGTTCGTCCTCGGCCCGATACTTGAGGCCTCGGTGCGACAGTCGTTGCTCATCTCCGGCGGAGACTTCACTGTCTTCGTCAGCGACCCCATCGCCAGCACGATCTACTCGCTGCTCGCCGTCGGCATCGCCTTCGCCACGATCCGCAGGTTCACGAAGGGTCGCCCGTCGGTCATTGAGCAGGCCCGCAACATCCCGCCGGCCACCGGTCTGATCGAGCTTGTCCGCAGCAGGCGCGACGCGAAGACGAGGACGACGACGGACGCGTCGGCCGACGCGGTCGCGGACGCCGAGGTGGGCGAGGAGGAGCGCGCGGAGGGAGCGCCCAAGCGGTGAGGCCGGACGGTCGGGAGCGCGGGCTCGTCGCAGCGCTCTTCGTCTCCGGGTTCGCGACCTTCTCGCAGTTGTTCGACGCTCAGGCGGTCCTGCCGAGCCTCACTCGCGACCTCGAGATCACCAGCGCCACGGCGGCGCTCGCGGTCTCGGCGACGACCACCGGCATCGCCGTGTCAGTGCTGGCGTGGGCCTGGCTGTCGGATCGCATCGGCCGCACGGCGGTCATGCGCATCAGCCTGATCGCCACCACCGTCTCTGCGCTTGCCGCGCCCTTGGCGCCGACCCTCGAGCTGCTGATCGCCATGCGGGGCCTCACCGGGATTGCGCTCGGTGGTATCCAGGCTGTCGCCATGGCGCTGCTGGTCGAGGTGCTGCCGCGGCACCGCGTGCCGGCTGCTGCTGCCGTCTATATCACCGGCAACACCGTCGGCGGGGTTACCGGCCGCCTGATCGCCGGCCCGGTGAGCGAACTGCTGCACTGGCGGATCGGTCTGCTCGTGGTCGCGGCGCTCGGAGTCGTCGCGTGCGTGCTCTTCTTCGCGCTCCTGCCACGCGGCCTCGAGGAGCGCGTCAGCCGACCCGCATCTTTTCGCTCGGCGCTGGGGCACGTCGGTCATCACCTCTCACGCTGGAGGACCGCCTCGATCTATCTGCAGGGCTTTTTGATCATGGGCTCGTTCACCGCTGTCTACAACTACCTCGGCTTCCACCTCACCCGCGAGCCGTTCTCTGTACCGGCCGCGCTGGCAAGCCTGTTCTTCCTCGTGTACCTCGTGGGCACGGTGAGCGCGCGCGTGGCCGGTGAGCTGGCGTCGCGCGTCCCGCCGTGGCTCGTCGTCCTGTGCGGTGGCGCGTGCGTTGCGGTCTCGGCGCTGCCGATGCTGTCTGCGAGCATAGGGGTGCTGCTGGTCGGCATCACGCTGCTCACGATCGGCACGTTCATGGCGCACCCGATGTCGAGCACGCTCTCGGGGCTGGAGGCAGACCGCGGGCGTGCGCAGTCGACGGCGCTCTACCAGCTGAGCTGGCTGACAGGCGCTGCTGGGTGGGGATGGTTTGGCGGCGTGCTGTACGACCGATACGGATGGGCCGGCGTTGTCGGGCTGTCGACAACGCTCGCGCTCGCGGCAGGCGGCATCGCCGCCAGCCGGGCGTGGGCGACCAGGATGGGTTTGAGCGGAGAAGGGATCAGGGCATGAAGGCGATGCAGTTCGAAGTGGGTGGGCCGTTGACGTGGGGAGATGCGCCGGAGCCGGTGGCGGCGGCGGGCGAGGTGATCGTGGAGATCGTGGCGACGGCCGTGAACCGTGCAGACCTCATGCAGCGGGCGGGCAAGTATCCGTCGCCCGCGGGGGAGTCGGAGGTCATGGGGCTGGAGTGCTCCGGGACGATCGTCGAGCTCGGCGACGACGTCGAGGGCTGGGCCGCGGGCGATCAGGTGTGCGCGCTGCTCGCGGGCGGCGGCTACGCCGAGCGCGTCGCGGTGCCGGTGACGCAGCTGCTGCCGGTGCCTGCTGGAATCTCGCTGGAGGCTGCGGCAGCCCTGCCCGAGGCTGTCTGCACGGTGTGGAGCGCCGTTCGCGACGCGCCCGAGCCAGTGGCCGGTGCGCTCGCCCTCGTGCACGGGGGCAGCGGCGGCATAGGCACCATGGCCATCCAGCTGCTGCGCGCTCGCGGCTACCGGGTCGCTGTCACGGCCAGCGCCCGCAGCCATGAGCTCTGCCGCTCGCTCGGGGCCGAGCTCACGATTGACTACCGCGACGGGGACTTCGTTGATGCGGTTCTCGCGGCCACCGACGGGGTGGGCGCAGAGTACATCCTCGACGTCATCGGTGCCGATTACCTGAGTCGGAATGTTGATGCGCTCGCGCTCGACGGGACGCTCACGGTGATCGCCGTGCAGGGCGGCACGACGGCGGAGGTTGACCTGCGCAGGCTTATGCAGCGCCGAGTCACCCTGCGCGCGATGACGCTGCGCGCGCGACCGCGTGTCGGTGGCCGCGGCTCCAAGGGAGCGGTGATCTCGCAGGTGCGCGATCACGTCTGGCCCCTCATCGCCGCCGGCTCCGTGCGGCCGGTGATCGGTGCGATGCTGTCATTCGCAGAGGTCGAGCGCGCGCACAAGCTGATGGGCTCGGCGCAAGCGCCCGGCGGCAAGATCCTGCTCGTGCGCTGACCCGCCGGTCCTCAGGAGTGTGAACGCTCGCGTGCACCGCGTCCGGGTCCTGCGACGCGTGGCCAGCGCCACGCTGGATAAGAGCGTCAATCTCCGGCGGGATGGCGACGACGTTGACTTGCTGGAAATCGTCACGTGCTGCGTCGGCAGACCTATGGTGGTGCTGATAAATCTGCAGGTATCCGGGGTCTGGCTCACCACAAGAGAAACGACGAAGGTCGTCTCAATCGAGCCGATTACCGAACCACCCCAACGGCCATGAGCAGCGCTGATGCGCGGGCCTATCAATACCGCCCCATCTACGCGCTGGCCTACTGGGACACCATTGGCCGGTTCATCGAAGACGCGGTCGCCGATGCTGCTGACACAACCGGGCGCGAACCTCGCACACTGTTCCCCGCGACAGTTGCGCTCGTGCTCTGGTGTTGGCAAACACGAGGGACTCCGCTCGAACGGGGACGCATCTTTCGGCGCCGCGTCGTTGAAGAGTTCATCCACCGTGGAATGGGCCACTACCTCAGCGGGAGCAAAGCAACCCACCGGGCGACGCTCGCTCTGATGGTGGAGACGCTGAACCCCGCTGACGGCGTTCGAGAGCGCCGACCCATTCCGCGCTCAGCACCGACCAAGCCGTACGCACCGGGAGAAATCGCCGCCCTCCACAGCTGGGCGCAGAGCCAAGGCACACCGCGCCGCCAGCTGGACGCGATTGCTCTCCTGACACTGGGACTTGGTGCCGGTTTGGCGACCCGTGAGCTGCTCGCCGTCCGAACGTTCGACCTCGAGCTACGCGATGACCACGTGCTCATCATCGTCTGGGAAAGCCGCCCCCGCCTCGTTCCCGTCCTTCCCGAATGGCATAAACCTCTGCACCGCATCATCAATGACCTCAATCCCAACGATTGGTTCTTCTGCCCCGGTCGCACCAACGTGCACCCCGGGCAGGTCACGGATTTCCTGCAGCGTGCCCGGACGACGTTGGATGTTCGACCGAGCCGAATGCGTGCGACGTGGCTTCTCGGGCATTTCATTGCCGGTACGCCCCCGCGGGAGCTCCTGCGCATATCCGGGCTCAAGAACCTCGCGGCACTTGACCAGCTCATTGCCCAAGCGGCGGAATCGGGCACCACCCAACCCACTCGCTCTCCCTCCACATAGGAGCGCAATCATGATGCGCGACAGGTGACGGTGAACAGTCATGGTTCGGTCGCTGCGGCAGCTCGTGCAGCTTTTCTGCGAGCCCCCGTACACGGTTTACATGACCGACCGAAAAGACCGACTCACCAACAAATTCCTCAGCGACTCCGCAACGTATGCGCATCTCCGGGCTCTCGACCCGGAGCTTCCCGACGCCCTCTGGGGCATCATCGCCCGCTATCACCCGAAAGTCTCGCTGACACAGTGGAAGGCCGTACGGGAGTTCACCATCGCTACGGCAGTGCAGATGAAGCCTCGCAGCTACGAAAGCACTCGCCGGCTCATGACAATGACCGCGCGGTTCCACAGCTGGCTGTGGGCTGCCACCGGTAGTGAACTCACCGCTGAACGCATTTACACATCGCGCAATGTGTATCGCTACTTGCAGGAATTTTTGCCTACCCACTCCGAATCGCACCGTTGGGGAATCGTTCGGCAACTCGGCACCATCGCCGACGTCCTCGCCAACGGTGGTATCAAACGCCTGCCAGCACCTCACCTGCCCGGGCGGCGCCCCTTCAGCCTGGCCGATTCCGCCACCATGCACAGCTGGGCGGGAAGTCTCACGACGAATTTGAAACGTCAAAACGCGTGGGCGATACTGGGCCTTGCCGGCGGCGCCGGCCTACGCACCGACGAAATCATCGACGTGCGCCTGGGCGATATCGAAATGACCGACGGGCGGGTCTTCGTCAACGTTCCCGGGCCACGACCACGCCGAGTGCCCGTGATGAACCCGTGGAACCGAACACTCCTCCGCAGCCTCGACCAACGCACGGACCCAGACGAGTTTCTGTTCCGTGGGCACCGAAGTGAGGAATATCGGCCTACCGCCATCCAGACCTTCCTGACTATGCACCCGTCAAGGGTGCGCGCCACAGTGTCACGGCTTCGCTCAACATGGATAGTCACCCAAATCGACAGCGGGCTCCCGCTTCCGGTCCTCAAAGCCATCGCCGGTTTCGCCTCAGCGCAGAGCCTCGATAAACACCTCCGCTATGCGAAAACCCTAAACGTCGCTGACTTCACCGGTCTCATCATCGGCGAAGAGGTCGCCCGATGAACGGCGCTGGCGACACCGACCACATTTCCTCCGTGTATGACAACGATTTGGGCGGCGTCACCCCGGAAGAAGTGATGGGGCGGGGCCGCGTTCATCACGTCATCGCTGACGACATCGTTGTCCTGATGGAAGGCCGTGTTCGCAAGACGGGCGTTCTCGCGAAGCTGCAGGAATGGCGCGACGAAGATGTCGCTGGTGAGAGCCTGGGTGGCCGTCCCGCGCTCATCTCGGACCGGGCCATCCTGACGGGAATGCTGTTGCTCGCCAAGGCAAATGCCCCAATTTTCATTACGCGCCTCGCCGCACTGTTCCAATATGAGCTCAGCGACGAATCTCGTAAATTATTGGGACTCGAAGCATCCATGACCAGCTTTATTGGTCACGTCGGGGAGCAGAAGCGTTGGTACCACAATGCGCACCGAGCGTTTCATCGTATGAACGATTTGATGGACCCCTTCCCTCAGGAGCGCCGGCATTCGAAAACGTACACCGAGATTCAGCACATTCTGGATAGCCATGACAAGGTGCTGGCCGACAATCGTAAAGCTCGGCTAGACGAATTCACGAAACTGTTCTTGGTCATGACCTACAACGAACAGCCGCGCCACATTCGTCGTGTATCAAACAAAATCGACATTTCCTTTGACCAGACCTTCATTGGAACGCCAACAACAAAGGGTTACTCCAAAAGGACGCTCGCCAAGCGGGTCGCCGACGAAAAGAAAATTGAGGAAAAGCGCACTTTGACGCCGGGCCCAGTCGATGCCTTTGCCGGATGGCACGTACGCGCCGGAGAACGAGTCGACTCTCGTCGTGGCCAATCCGACCAGACGGACCCCCACGGGAAGGCCGATGCGGGGACGAATTACGCCTGGGGTTGGGAGGCGAATATTGCTGTTCGTGTCGACTCCGAAGCTCCCGGCCAATCCCGCTTTCCGGCACTGGCCATCGCCGTAACTCTCAGCTTGCCCAACGTCGGCGTCGCCGAAGAAGCCGTCTCATTAATGAGGGCTGCCAAGGCCACCGGATTGAAGCCAGGAGTCGGAGATGCAGACAAGCAATATTGGGCGAACTCCTTCGTTGAGCGCCTCCACGACCCCGCATTCAACGAAGGATTTACACCCTCGACGGACTATCGTGTCGACAGGCTGGGGGTGCAAGGCGGAGACCACGGCGCAAAATACATCGAGGGAGCGGCGTACTGCCCCGGAACACCCCAGCCGCTTCGCGATGCCACGAAGGACCAACTAAGTGGCCTCCTCGACAAAGAGACCTACTGGGTGCGAATCAAGGAGCGCAAGGCCTTCCAACTGCATCAGAAGGAGAAGCCTGACGCGCGCGGACGTACGGTACTCCGTTGCCCGGCACTTGGGCCAAGCCCCAGTGTGACATGCCCCCTACGGGAACTATTGAAGACTCAGACTGTGGTGGACAAGGAACTTCCGTCGGTTGACCCGGACGATGTGCCAGACTTTCCTGACAAAATTTGCCGCCAGCACTCCGTGTCCTTCGAGGTAGCAAAGATGCGCCGCCAACAACAGGCCTTCGACTACGGCACCAAAGAATGGGACGAATTCCACACCCACGCCCGCAACAGCATCGAGTCCCTCAACGCCCAAGTCAAAGCCGGCGGCACAGAGGACATTGAATCGGCCGGTCGTCGTCGACTCCGTGGATTCGGCGCCGCCCAAATCATTGTCACTGTGCTGCTGACTAACTTCAACATACGCAAAATCGCCGCGTTCATGAGTGACAAAATCAAGGAAGACGCCAAGCGAAACGCTCTCGGTGAGCCCGCTGTCGCCATCATTCGACGTCGCGACCGCGAGTGGCGAAACCCGTACACCGACACCTATCCGCCCGGCGTCGCGCGACCGGACAAAGGAAAAAGCGGTGCGCTGACCGATGAAACTGGCGGGCCACCCCGCCGCCAGTAGCAGCGCACTCAGCGAGAACAACACCGCCCACGAGGGCAAGCCTTTCAGCTGTTAGAACAATCCAACGCGCCACAAAACGGAAAAACTCGCCAGGGCGGCAGCGTCGCAAATCGAATCGCCCTCACCTCTGCGCTCGCGCACGGCCTAAACCAGAAATCGCTCCTGAGAATCCTCAGGAGCGATTTCTTTTTGTTCCAACCAGACCGTTTCGCGAACAGTTTCGCGAACGGCCCTTCTGTCGGGCTGACAGGATTCGAACCTGCGACCCCTTGACCCCCAGTCAAGTGCGCTACCAAGCTGCGCCACAGCCCGCCGCTTCCACAACGCGATTTCAACGATCAAAACCTGCGGAAGACAACTGTAAGAGCTTACCGCCTTATGAGCGGTCGCATGAACACAACGGCACCGGCTCGAGATCGTGCCGGGTTCAGCGGATGACCGGGCCGGCTCGCCCCGTGCGGCCCACGGCTCGTCGCTAGGGTAGACAGCATCATGCATATTCGAGACATCGGCGTGTCAACGCTGAAAAGCTGCCGGCACCAGCCGCGGGACGGTATCCGTCTCACCGCAGACGGACCGGTCGGGGATCGAGACTTCGCCGTCGTCGATCTGAACAACGGACAGATCCTGAGAACGGTCGAGAACCCCGCGCTGGTGGCGTGCGAGGCCGACTGGGTTGATGGGGTGCTCTCAGCGACGATCGACGGACATCGAGTCGCGGCGGTTCCCGTGCCGAGCGGCGGCACCGTCGACTTCGACTATTGGGGTCGCCAGACGCCCATGCAGGTGCTCGACGGCCCTTGGGCGAGCGAATTCTCCCGCCTGCTGGGCCGGAGCGTCGTGCTCGCCCGCAGTCTCGTCACCGGGGGAGCGGTCTACGCCGATTCGGTGACAATCGTCACGACGAGCTCGCTCGACCGGCTCGCGCGCGAGAGCGGAATCGAGGTTGACACGCGGCGCTTTCGCTCCACCTTCACCCTCGACAGCGGCGATACCCCGGCGCACCTTGAGGACGAGTGGGCCGGCCGCGAGCTTCAAGTGGGCGGAGTCCGCCTGCTCGTGAAGGGCGGCATTCCTCGGTGTGCGGTCATCGACATCGACCCCGACACGGGTGAGCGTGGAACGAATTTGCTGAAAACCCTCGGCGGATATCGGCTGCACGGCAGCGACATCATGTTCGGCGTCTATGCCGAGGTCATCAGCCCCGGTTTCGTGTCGGTCGGCGACGACGTCGCGCTGGTCTAGCTCAAGACCGGGCGAGTCCTACAGCGCAGGCTCGTGCCGGAACTAAGGCCGCAGCCGGATGAGTCGCTGCGGGCCATCCTCTTTCAGCTCGGCCTGGTCGCTGCGCGACGCGAGAAAATCGGTGAAGGAACGAAAGCCGAGCGGCTTCTCATTGAACGAGGGGTCCATGCGGCGCATCTGGTTCTTGATCGTGCCGGTGTTGAGCCACTCGTCGGCATCGCCCTTGGCGTGACCGATCTGCAGCGCCCGAACCAACAGCTCCGTGGCGAGGGTCTGCGGGTCGATGTCCTCGGCCTCCGGCTCGTCGAATTGCGCATCCTCGGTGTGCGAGAACATGGGAATCGTGGTGAGCAGACGAGCGCGGCTGGGAGCTGCCTCGGGCACAGCGGCGACGGGTTCGGCCGCCTTCCTGCTCGCCTTCGGTGCCTCGACAACGGCGATCGCGGCGGCCTTGCCGATTCCGGGCAGCGAGTCGTAGTCCTCGAACTCGTCGCAGGCTGCCGCCAGCGAGGTGCTCGTCGAGCCCGCTACCCCGATGCCGACCACGAAACGACCCAGCCGCTTCGACTTCTGGGCGAGCGCGATGTAATCGGAGTCGCCGGCGATGATGATCACGTGGGTGAGGTCGGGCAGGCGAAAGAGGTCTTCGACCACGTCGACGGCCAAACGGATGTCCGCGCCATTTTTGGTTCCGCGGGTAGTCGTGGTGAACAGCTGGGTCAGGTCCACCGCGCGCGACATCAGCTGCCGCTGGTAGCTCGCGTTGACCGGAACCGACCAGTCGGCGTAGGCACGGTTCACCACCAGGGTGCCAAAGGACGCGGCAAAGTCGATGATGGCGTTGAAATCTACGGTCGCGGAGGCGAGCCGTGCGGCGATCTCGGGGTCGGCATCCGGGCTCTTTTTATTGAAATCGCGGATGCCGTCGCGCTGAAAGGCGTTGCGCCCGTGCAGCTGCTGGTAGCGCGAGATGACGATGTTGTCGAAGTCGATATAGAGGCCGACGCGAGCATCGTTCGGTTCAGTCATGGTGAGCTCCTTAGCCACAGGCGGAAGACTCAGTCGCGATCCGGTAGGTCTAGTTTGCGCCGTGCGATGCGGCCGAGGCAACTCAGCCGGCTCTATGCACGCTGTCGTGCGCTGCCTTCGGGCTGCGGGGGGTGCACATCGGGGTCCGCAGCATTTGTCGTGCAGTCGCGAAAGTCGGATGCTTGAACCATGGAGCACACGCACGAGAACTCACACGCCCACTCCGATGCCGCCCGCGGGGCTGGGGAGGCAGCATCCGCTGAACATGCGCCGCGCGATCCGGGCGCGGTCGAGGAATTCTGGGACGACCGCTACGCCGACATGTCGCAGCTGTGGAGCGGGCAGGCCAATGCCACGCTGGTGACCGAGGTGCAGGATCTCCCCGCCGGGCGCGCGCTCGACGTTGGCTGCGGCGAAGGAGCGGATGCCCTCTGGCTGGCGGAACGCGGGTGGGATGTCACGGCGCTGGACGTGTCGCGGGTGGCCCTGGATCGAGCTGCCGCCCAGGCTGAGCTTCGCGGAGTGAGCGTGCACTGGCTGCATGCCGGCCTGGTAGAGGCGGCGCTGCCGGCGGCATCCTTCGATCTCGTCTCGGCGCAATACCCCGCACTGCTGCGCACCGCCGAGAATGTTGCCGAGCACGCGCTATTGTCAGCGGTCGCCCCGGGCGGCGTGCTTGTGATCGTGCACCACCCGGCTCCGACGACGGATGAGGCCAAGTCCCACGGGTTCAATCCCGACGACTACGTGAGTCCGGCCCGGGTCGCTGCCCTGCTGGACGACGGCTGGCAGATCGAGGTGGACGAGACGAGGCCGCGCTACGTGGCGACCGGCGCCGGGGCGCACCACACCCACGACGTCGTGGTGCGGGCGCGACGCTTGCGCTGAGGCCCGACCGGTGCCTCAGTTGGTGACGCTGAATGTCGCTGTCGGTTGCGGCCCACCTGCGACGGCGCCTCGTCGGGCGATACTGGAGGCATGGACGACAAAGATACCCTCGCTGATTTTCTGCGCTCAGCCCGGGCACGACTGACGCCGGCTGATGTCGGCCTGCCGGTGAACCCCCACGCGGCCGCACGGCGGGTACCCGGACTGCGCCGTGACGAAGTTGCCGGGCTGGCCGGCGTGAGCGTGGATTACTACGCGCGCATGGAGCAGGGCCGGGTGACCCAGGCATCCGATGCTGTTGTCAATGCGCTCGCCGGAGTGTTGCACCTGAATGAGGCGGAACGCAACTACCTGTTCTCACTGTTATCCGCGTCGACCGGCGGCCGCAGCCAGCAGCGGCGGCGCACACACGCGGTTCGACCCTCGGTGCGCACCATAATGGATTCCTTTACCGCACAGCCGGCCTTCGTGCTCGGTGTCGGCATGGATGTGCTGGCCATGAACGACCTCGCCAAGCTGCTGCTGAAAGACTTCACGAAGAGCTCGGGACTCGGGCGCAGCATGGCCCGGTGGACATTCCTCGACCCGTCAGCGCGCACACTCTACTTGGACTGGGAGATCGTGGCGTGCGACGTGGCGGCTATGCTCCGTCACGACGCTCGGTCCCACCCCAACGACTCGGCTCTCAATGAGCTGATCGGTGAGTTGACCGTCAAGAGCGACGAATTTCGTGCGTGGTGGAGTCAGCACCGGGTGTGGGAGTGCACCTTCGGCGTGAAGCGCTTCATGCACCCGATCGTGGGCCGGGTCGACGTGGATTACGAGACCTTTCCGGTTCCGGGCGAACCAGACCAGCAACTCTTCGTCTACAGCACCCAGCCGGCGTCCTCCTCAAACGACGCGCTGCGCATCCTGGCCTCCTGGCGCGCAGATCAGACGGATGCCGCCGCGCTCGAGTCCTCTCTCTGACGTAACAAATCCTTCGGGTAAAGATACGGCGCCCTGAGGCGGGCGCGCTTCTCGGCGCTGAGCACGAGATCGAGCAATCCTGAGCGCACCACGCAGCGCAATCCAAGCGTCGCTGTAAGGGGAATGAAGTGGTCGAAGCGATGCCCGATTAACGACGGATGCCCCGGGCCGCATTGACAACTGCGGCCCGGGGCAGTTCGTGCCTGGGTTTATTATCGACCTGGGCGGTGTCTATAGCGCCGGTCGGGGTGCCTACGCGTCGGCGCGGGTCTCGTTGGCAAACGTGGCCACGTCGATAACGAAACGGTAGCGCACGTCGCTGCGGATAACACGCTCGTACGCCTCGTTCACCTGATCGACCGAGATGATCTCGATGTCGGCGCCGATTCCGTGAGCGGCGCAGAAGTCGAGCATTTCCTGGGTCTGGCGGATGCCACCGATCTTGGAGGCGGCGATGGAGCGACGCTGGGCGGCGAGCCAGAACATCTTCACGCTGTCCGGCTCGGTGGGGATTCCGACGTGCACGAGTGTGCCGTTGAGGGCGAGCAGCTTGAGGTAGCCCTCCAGGTCGAGGTTCGCAGCCACGGTGTTCACGATGAGGTCGAAGTGGTTCTCGAGCTCGGTGAAGGTAGTCGGGTCGCTGGTGGCGTAGTAGTGGTCTGCGCCGAATCGCAGGCCGTCTTCCTTCTTGCTGAGGGTCTGGCTGAGCACGGTGACCTCGGCGCCGAGCGCGTGGGCGATCTTCACACCCATGTGTCCCAGGCCGCCCATGCCCAGGATGGCAACCTTCTTGCCGGGGCCGGCTTCCCAGTTCACGAGAGGGGAGTAGAGCGTGATGCCGGCGCAGAGCAGGGGAGCGGCCTCGGAGAGCTCGATGCCGTCGGGGATGCCGAGCACGTAGTTCTCGTCAACAACGATCGCGGTGCTGTAGCCGCCGTTGGTGGGGGTGCCGTCGTGGTTGCGGTCGTTGTAGGTGCCGACTTCGCCTTTCAGGCAATACTGCTCTTCGCCGGCGAGGCAGTTGGCGCACTCGCGGCAAGAGTCGACAAAGCAGCCAACGCCGACGCGGTCGCCCACCTGGTACCGGGAGACGTCGCTGCCGACGGCGGAGACGATGCCGGCAATCTCGTGGCCGGGAACCATCGGGAACAATCCCACACCCCACTCGTCGCGAGCCTGGTGGATGTCGGAGTGGCAGATGCCGGCGAACTTGATATCGATCGCCACGTCGTGGGCGCCGGGAGTGCGCAACTCGATTGTGGTGCGAACGAGGGGCTGGGTGGCCGCGGGGGCGGCGAGGGCAGGAACGGTGGTCGTCATAGAAAAATCTTTCTGTGCCGGTGGTGGAATGCGGGGGAACCCCGTGCCGTGGCACGTGTCGACGGTGACATCCGCTCACGCAACGTTACGCCGTGCCACGGATCTGGTCGAGGCTGGAACGTGGCACTGTCTGACCTACCCACGGCATCCGCTGATCTCGCGGCCAGGAGCCGGGCGGGTGCAGGTGCGATCCGAAGCCCGGTGCAGGCGTGAGTCCCCGTTACCGGGGCGCATTGACACACGTTCACTTCACGACCTAGTATGGAATCGATTCCATGGAATCGATTCCATGACCACGATGAGGTGAAGAAGATGGCGGACATCACAATCAAGGACGTAGCCGCACTGGCTGGCGTTTCGGCGGCCACCGCTTCCCGCGTTCTCTCTGGCAACCCGGCCACCTCCCCCCAGTCGCGGGACAAGGTCGCCGCGGCAGTCATCGAGCTTGACTATCGGCCCAACGCCCAAGCCAGGGCCCTGCGCTCGACCCGCAGTGATTCCATCGGCCTGCTGGTACCCGACGTACGTAACCCGTTCTTCGCCGATCTCGCCCATACCATCGAGCAAGCAGCCCTGTCCGAGGGCTATGTCACCCTGCTCGGCAACGCCAACGAGCAGAAGGAACAGCAGGACCGGTACCTGGATACGCTGATCTCTCGGCGGGTAGACGGCATCATCGTGGCGCCACTTGGCGACGGTGGCGGCAGCATCCGTTCCCTGATCGAGCGCGAGATTCCAACGGTCTTCGTGGACCGCACCATCGACGGTATCGACGTGCCGAGCGTGACCACCGATAGTGAGGTCGGCATCCGTCAGACTGTCCAACACCTCGCCGCCCTCGGGCACACCCGGATCGGCTACATCTCCGGCCCGCAGGCGACCTCAACCGGCCGCGACCGGTTTGCAGCCTTCACGGCGGCCGTGGCCGACGCCGGTCTCAGCCAGGACCCCGACCTGGTGTACTTCGGAGACTTCCAGGCGGCGAGTGGCTCGGCCGGCCTGCACGCCTTGCTCGAGTTGCACGACCCGCCGACAGCCTTGCTCGCCGCGGACAGCCTGATGGCCGTCGGCGCGATTGCCATTCTGCACAAGTTGGGTCTGCGCATCGGAACGGACCTCGCGCTGGTCGCCGTCGACGATATCGAATGGTTTGCCCTGCTCGACCCGGCACTCAGCGTCATCTCCCACAGCGTTGAGGACATGGGCCGGATCGCCGTCGAAATGCTGTTTGAGGTCATCGCTGGCAACTCACCCCAATCGGTGGTGCTGCCCAGCGAACTCGTCATCCGTGGCTCATCGTCGTTGCCCATCCTGCCCGCATCCAGCCGAAGGAAGAACTGACATGACTCAACAACCACTGCTGACCCTGCAGAATGTGGGGAAGGTCTTTGGACCGGTCACGGTCATCCAGGACGTCACGGTCAGTGTCTACCCTGGCCAGGTTCAGGTATTGCTCGGGGAAAACGGTGCCGGAAAGTCCACGCTGATCAAGATGATGGCGGGTGTCTACCAGCCGGACTCGGGCCACATCGTCGTTGATGGCAGAACGGTCACCCTGCCAAACACCCGCGCGGCTGAGGCGCTGGGTATCGCCACGATCCACCAGGAACTGAACCTGGTGGCCACCATGAGCATTGCCGAGAACGTCATGCTCGGGCGGATGCCGACCAGGCACGGTCTTGTAGACCGTCGCGCCCTGCGCCAGCACGCCCGAGCCGCGCTGGCCTTGATCGGCCTGGATATCGACGTCGACATTCTGGTGGGTGAGCTGGGCATCGCCCGGCAGCAGCTGGTCGAGATCGCCAAGGCGCTGAGTATCAACGCCCGCATTCTCATCCTCGACGAGCCCACCGCAGCGCTGACCCGCCACGAAACCGAAAACCTGTTCGCGGTCATGGCCGACCTGCGCCAGCGTGGCGTCGGCATGCTCTTCATCAGCCACCACCTCGACGAGATCGCCGAGGTCGGTGACACCGTCACCGTGCTGCGCGACGGCGAATTCATCGGGGAAGTTCCGGCCTCCACCTCCGAAGACGAACTCGTGAAGCTGATGGTCGGCCGCGGCATTGAGGACCAGTTTCCCCGGGTGCCTGAAAACCTGAGTCAGGCCGCGGAGGTGCTCATCGTGGAGAATCTCACGTCGACCGGGCTGTTCAGTGACATCAGCTTCACCGTCAAGGCGGGCGAAGTGCTCGGCATCGCGGGCCTGGTTGGCGCGGGGCGCACAGAACTTATCCGGGCCATCGCTGGCGCCGACCGATACGCCTCCGGCACGGTCGCCGTGCGCGGCCAGCATCTGCCGAAGGGCAGCATCAAGGCCGCGATCGCGGCGGGTATCGGGCACGTGCCGGAGGACCGCAAGGGACAGGGGCTGGTGCTCGACGCATCCGTCAATAACAACCTCGGCTACGCCACCCTTGCGTCCACCGCGAAGCTGGGACTGGTCGACTTTGCCGGCCAGCGCAGCCGGGCATCCGCGGTCGCGAAGAGACTGCGCATTCGCATGCACACCATCGACCAGCCGATCGGCGCACTCTCCGGCGGTAACCAGCAGAAGGCCGTCTTCGGCCGCTGGATCATCGCCGCCTCGACGATCTTGCTGCTCGACGAGCCAACGCGCGGTGTGGACGTGGGTGCCAAAGTCGAGATCTACGAACTGATGAACACGATCACGGCGGCCGGGGGAGCGATTCTCATGGTGTCCAGTGAACTGCCCGAGATCCTCGGCATGAGCGACCGCATCCTGGTGATGCGCGACGGCCGTATCGCCGGCGAGCTCAGCGCCGCCGAGGCAACCCAAGACGCAGTCATGACACTCGCTGCCCGCGATGTCGACGAGACGCACGAACAGAGATAGGGAAACCATCATGTCCACCACCACCCTGCCGACGCCGCGCCGCGGTATCGACTACAAGAAGTTTCTCGCCAACAACGGCGCCCTGGTCGGTCTCGTCGTTCTCTGCCTCGCCCTGTTCATCGCAACCCCGGACTTTCTGACCGGACCAAACCTGCTCAACATCGGTATCCAGGTATCCACGGTGGCCGTGCTGGCCTTCGGGATGACCTTTGTCATCGTGGCTGGCGGGATCGACCTTTCCGTCGGCAGCGTGGCGGCCCTGTCGGCGATGTCTTCGGGCTGGATGTTCGCCAGCGCCGGCCTTCCAGGCTGGCTCGCCCTCGTGGGTGGTCTGGTCGTCGGAGCGCTCGCCGGAGTTATCAACGGTTTGGCGAATGCCTACGGAAAGCTGCCGTCCTTCATCGCCACCCTCGCCATGCTCAGCGTGGCCCGCGGACTGACCCTGGTCATTTCCGACGGCCGGCCGATTAAGACCGCACCCGAGGTTTCCTTTCTCGGCGGCAACCTCGGACCGGTGCCGATGCCGATCGTCATTCTCGTGATCGCCGCCCTGGCCGCCTCGTTTGTGCTCAACCGCACCGTCATCGGCCGTTCGATGTATGCCGTCGGCGGCAACGCAGAAGCCGCCCGACTCTCGGGTCTGCCGGTCAAGCGCATCCTCGTCACCGTCTTCGCCCTAGCCGGGCTGTTCGCCGCCCTCGCCGGGCTGCTGCTCGCCGGGCGCCTCGACTCCGCGCAGCCCCAAGCCGCCGCCGGCTACGAACTCGATGCCATTGCGGCTGTCGTGATCGGCGGAGCCTCGCTCTCCGGAGGCCTCGGCAGAATTTCGGGCACCCTCGTGGGAGCCCTGGTTTTGGTCGTCATTCGCAACGGCCTGAACCTGCTCAACGTCACCTCGTTCTGGCAGCAGGTCGTGATCGGCCTCGTGATCGCCCTGGCCGTTGGCATCGACGTGCTGCGCCGCAAGTCCCGCAACAGCTGACCCACCAGCTGTCAGCAAACTTTCCCCTCCATCCGCCTCATCCAAAGGAAAACCAATGAAGTCATCCTCGTTCCTCAAAATCGCGGCAGTGACCGCAACAGCAGCCTTGATCCTGGTGGGAACCACCGCCTGTGGCCGCGGCGGCGGCGCTGAGGCCTCCGGCGATAAAATCGTGATGGCCATTTCCACCCTGAACAACCCGTTCTTCGTGGAACTGCGCGACGGCGCGGAGGCTGCAGCCAAGGAAGCCGGAGTGCAGCTGAGCATCGTTGATGCCCAGAACGACTCGGCTACGCAGGCCAACCAGCTCGCCACTGCTGCCTCGAGCGGTGCCAAGGCCGTCATCGTGAATCCGGTGGACTCGGATGCCGCCGCCTCGGCAGTGGATGCCTTGATCACCGCCGGAATTCCGGTCATCGGAGTCGACCGCACCGTCACCGACGTTGACCTCGCGTCGCTCGTCGCGAGCGACAACGTCGCCGGCGGTCGTCAGGCAGCCGACGAACTGGCCAAGTCCATGGGCGAAACGGGCACCGTCATACACTTGCAGGGCGTAGCGGGAACGTCAGCCAGCCGGGAGCGCGGCGCCGGCTTCGACGAGGGCATGAAGGCCTACCCCGACATCACCGTTGTCGCCACGCAGACGGCCAACTTCGACCGCGCCGCCGCGCTGGATGTCACGACCAACCTGCTGCAGGCTAACCCGGGCGTCACTGGTCTCTTCGCTGAAAACGATGAAATGGCCCTGGGCGCCATCCAGGCGCTGGGCGACAAGGCCGGCTCCGAGGTCTTCGTTGTCGGCTTCGACGGCACGACCGACGGACTCGACGCCATCAAGGCGGGCACCATGGTCGCGACCATCGCGCAGCAGCCGGCCGAACTCGGCAAGCTTGCCGTCGAATTCGCCATCAAGGCCATCAAGGGCGAGACGATCGCGAAGACCGTTCCGGTCGAGGTCGTCTCCGTCACCAAGACGAATGTCGGCGACTTCGCCAAGTGAGTCACCTCGTCAATACGGCCCTCACCACGCCCGGTTCGGTCGTTGTCGTGGGATCCATAAACGTCGATCAACTGATCCGCGTGCAACGCCACCCGAAGCCGGGCGAGACCCTCATCGGAACATCGATGGAGTTCTTGCCAGGCGGCAAGGGGGCCAACCAGGCCGTCGCGGCGGCCCAGCTCGGTGCCAGCGTGCGCCTGGTCGGTGCGGTCGGTCGGGATTCGCAGGCCACTGTCGCCAGTGCGATCCTGACCAGCGCCGGTGTCGACCAGTCGGCCGTGCGAACGGTCGACGAACCCACTGGGCTGGCCCTGGTCAGCGTGGATGATCACGGTGAGAACACGATCGTGGTCATCCCCGGTGCCAATGCACTCATGGGCGCCGAGGCCGTTCAGGCCAGCGCGGGCATCATCGCCGCCGCTGCTGTAGTGGTTTTGCAGGGTGAGATTCCGGCCGACGGAATCGCCGAGGCGGCGCGGCGGGCCACGGGACGGGTGGTACTGAATCTGGCTCCGGTGATCGAACTGGATGCTGACACGATCCGGCGAGCCGACCCGCTGGTCGTCAACGAGCACGAGGCGGCCCTCGTGCTCGCACAACTGGCACCCCACCGCGGTGTCCCCACCGAGGATGCCGAGTTGGTGAGCCGGCTGCTGGAGGTGGGCGTCGCATCCGTTGTTCTGACGCTCGGCGCGAAGGGTGCCATCTGCGCCGACCTGGATGGCACCAACACCGTGGCCTCGCCGACGGTCGTCGCCGTGGACAGCGCCGGGGCTGGCGATGCATTCGTGGGCGCGCTGAGCGCGCAGCTGGCCGCAGGCGTGAGCCTGCTTCAGGCCGTTCGCCTGGCCGTGCGGGTCGGGGCGTTCGCGGTGCAGAGCCGCGGAACGCAGACCTCGTATCCGACACTGGTGGACGTGCTGCCGACGGTGAACGCATGAAGAGGAGGGGCATCCTGAACGCTGAGCTGGCGGGGGCGCTGGCCCGGCTCGGTCACACGGATGTCATTCTGCTCGCGGACTGCGGCCTGCCGATTCCGCCTGGGGTTCCCGTGGTCGACCTAGCCTTGGTGCACGGAATTCCGCGGTTCGAACAGGTTCTCGACGCCCTGCTCGATGAGATGGTGTTCCAGGGATGCGTGGCGGCGAAGGAAGCAAAGACCGCTCCCGCTGGGGCATGGCTGTCCGACCGCTTCACCGACATCGAGTACATCAGCCACGCGGAGTTGAAGGCCATCTCCGCGTCGGCGAAGCTCTTCATTCGCACGGGGGAGGCGACGCCGTTCGCCAACGCGGCGCTGGTCTGCGGAGTCTCGTTCTGAGGACCTGCGCCTGCGGAGCCGGCACCGCGCCGGCGGCTCTACGCCGTGCGGGCGCAGTCGATGACGCCGCGTGATCCGCCGGGGTGAATCCGGAGCTTTCACACCGGACGCTCGGGGAATCTCCCGCGCGCAGCACTCGTCGTCACCGTTCTGCGGGGCTACTCTCGTGCGTAGCGAGGCACGACGACCTTAAGAAGCGGAGGACCCAATGACCAGGGACAGTCGAGCGCGGGTGATCGTGCGGGAAGGCCCGCTGGGATTCGTCTTCTTCCTGGCCTATCTCGGAGCGGCCATCTATTTCGTCTCGGAATCCAACGGCACATTCTGGGGCGTCATCCTGGGCCTGCTGCAGGCGATCGTTTGGCCCGTCTACGTCATCTATCACGTGCTGCTGTCGATGGGCGCGTGATTGCTGCAGGTCAGTGCGCGGCTGGGCGACGTACCATCAGTGGATGCCCCCGCGTTCGCCACTCCCGCAACGTCACGGGCTCGATGCCGCGTGGGTGTGCACGCCGGAACGGTCGAAGCATCCGCTTTGGGAGACCATGGGTGCCTGGCTCGATGAGCGCCTGTCGGAGTTTGTGGACGTGGTCGGCCTTCTGGCCCAGGGACGTTTTGTCTATGCGACGGGCACCGTCGTCGGCGGCCGCGACCCGTACCGGCCGTACACGTTTGTGTGGTTCCACCGCGATCTGGCCGTGGAGACGTTCGTTCCCGGGCCCATTCATCTGATCTATCGCGACGATCGCATCGTGGTGATCGACAAGCCCGCCTTCCTGTCGACCATTCCCCGCGGGCGCCACGTCGTGCAGAGCGTGGTGGTGCGGCTGCGCGCCGAGCTCGCGCTTCCGGAGCTCTCACCCCTGCATCGGCTGGACCGGGTGACGTCGGGGCTGCTGGTCCTCGCGACTGAGCGGCGCTGGCGCGGGGCGTACCAATCGATGTTCCAGCGCCAGGAGGTCGCGAAGACCTATCGGGCGCTCGCGCCGTTGCTTCCGGGCCTCGACTTGCCCGTGACGGTGCGCAACCACCTCGTGACCCGCCGCGGCCAGTGGCAGGCCGAAGTGCTGCCGGGCGCGCCGGCCAACTCCGAGTCCCTGATCGAACTCGACTCCCCGATCGACGGGCTCGGCAGCTACACGCTGACGCCCCGCACCGGTCGTACCCACCAGTTGCGCCTGCACATGCTCGGCCTTGGCGTTCCGATCAGTGACGACCCGATCTACCCGGTCGTGCGAGAAATCGCTATCGACGATTTCACCCGACCCTTGCAGTTGCTGGCGAACGAGGTGCGCTTCACCGACCCGATCGACGGTCGCCTGCGGGAGTTCGCCAGTTTGCGCACGCTGCCATTGCGCAGCGAGGTCAAGGCTCGTCGAACGGATGCCTAGGCTGGTCCCATGGCTACAGTCATCCTTGTGCGGCACGGCCGCACCACCGCAAATGCCACCGGACTCCTGGCCGGACGGGCCAGAGGCATCCACTTGGATCAGATCGGACAGGACCAGGCAGCGCTGACGGGTCTTCGCCTGGCGGTCGTGCCGCTGGTCGGCGTGGTCTCCAGCCCGCTGGAACGCTGCCAGCAGACCTCCCGGCTGATCCTCGACCACCAGACCGGATCCCCGGTCACCCTGGTCGACGACGATCTGACCGAGTGTGACTACGGCGACTGGCAGGGCAGAAACCTCAGCGAACTGGCCCAGGAGAAACTGTGGTCGGTCGTGCAGAACCAGCCCTCAGCGGTGGTTTTTCCCAGCGGCGAATCGATGGCGGCGATGCAGGCTCGCGCGGTGGCCGCGATTCGACGCCAGGACGCCGCCTTCGAGGCGCAGCACGGGCCAGGTGCGGTGTGGGCGGCGGTGAGCCACGGCGACGTCATCAAGTCGATTCTGGCTGACGCCTTCGGTATACACCTCGACCTGTTCCAACGCATCAGTGTCGGCCCGGCGTCGGCGTCGATCGTGCGGTACGGCTCCGGCCGACCGAGCGTGCACGCCACCAACACCGACGGCGGCGACCTGGCCTGGCTGGCCGACAGCACCCTCTCGGACGACGCGCCGGTGGGCGGCGGAGTGGGGCCTCAGCCACTGCGCACCCGGCACGCCTAGAGTATTTGTATGCCCACAATCGTTCATGAGTTCGACTGGCCGGATCGGGTCGTCGTCGGCACAATCGGCCCGCCCGGGTCGCGTTCGTTCTATCTGCAGGTACGCAGTGGTAGCCGTATCGTGAGTATCGCGCTGGAGAAAGAACAGTCAGCGCTGCTCGCCGAAAAGATCGACGAGATTCTCGACCAGCTGATCACTCTCGAGGGCAACCCGTTCAGTATTCCGACTACGACGCCGATCGAGATCGTCGACAACGACCCGCTCGAGCAGCCCGTGGCGGCAGAATTTCGCACCGGTTCGATGAGTCTGGGGTGGGATCCGACCACGGTTCAATTCGTGATCGAGGCCTACCCGGTTGACGAAGACGACGATGTGCGCGATCCGGCGGAAAAGTCCGAGATGCTTCTCGTGCGCATCTCCGTGGGGACCGCGAGGGCTTTCGCGAAGCGCACCCGCGAAATCGTCGGCGCCGGGCGTCCCATGTGTCCCCTCTGTGGTTATCCCGTCGACGCCGACGGGCACACCTGCACCCTGCCCGATGTCTGATGCCAGCCCCCGACCTGGTCAACGGTGAGCTGAAGCTGACCGGCCGAATCAAGACGGCTTCGAACGCGACCTTCCTCGGCAGCATCGGCGGCGCGGTGGTGGTCTATAAACCGGTCGCGGGGGAGCATCCGCTCTGGGATTTTCCCGACGGAAACCTGGCCAATCGTGAGGTGGCCGCCTACCTGGTGTCCCAGGTTTTCGGCTGGAACATCGTGCCGCGCACCTGGCTGCGCGACGGCCCGATGGGTGAGGGCATGGTGCAACTGTGGCAGGAGCCTGACCCGGCGCAGAGCGCCGTCGACCTGGTGGCAGCGGACGCCGTGCCGGCCACGGGGTGGCGACGAGTTCTCGATGGGCGAGACAATCGCGAGCGGATGGTCACCCTCATTCACGAAGACAGCGCGGCACTCCGCCGCATGGCCGTGTTCGACGCGGTCGTGAACAATGCCGATCGCAAGGGCGACCATATTCTCGCGATGCCCGATGGTCACCGCCACGGCGTCGACCACGGGCTCACCTTTCATGTCGAACACAAGCTGCGCACCGTGCTGTGGGGCTGTCTGGGCGATGCGTTCAGCACCGGGGAGCTCGAGGGCATCGACCGGGTCAGCGCCCAGCTTGCCGGTGACCTCGGTGACACCCTCGCCGGCTTACTCAAAGAGGAGGAGGTCGCTGCGCTTGCCGTCCGCTGCGCGCGGTTGCGGTCCGAGGCGCGGTTCCCCGCCCCGAGCGGTGGGATGTCACCGGTGCCCTGGCCGCTGTTCTAGACCTCTGCACTGTTACGAGATCGACGTTCGCCTGCGAGACGATCGGCGTGATGGTTCGCGCGGGAAAGATAGGATCGTCCACACGGACCCCGCCTAGCTGGCGGGCACGTTCAGTCGTTTTGGCCATGGAGGTCCACACATGAGAAGAAAACTGCTCTCTACCGCTGTAGTCGGTTCCGCCCTGCTGCTCGCCGTGACAGGCTGCAGCACCCCCGCCGAAACCGATACGACCGCCGGTGGCGGCCTGACCGGAACCGGAACCGGCGCTGACTGCGTTATCGAATCAGCCGTACCCATCGCTGCGGCCTTCAGTCTCACGGGCGCTGCGGCGCAGTACGGTGCGGGACAGAAGAACGCGCTGGAACTCGCAGTTGAGGACCTGAACGCGGTTGGCGGGGTCACCTACGAGCTCACCGTCGAGGACGACGCGACCGACCCGAAGCAGGCCATTCAGGTGTTCGACACCTTCATCGCTTCCGGCGCCAGCATCATCATCGGCCCAACCCTGTCCAACACCGCGAAGCAGACCGACCCGATCGCGCAGGACGCGCAGGTTCCCGTGCTCGGCGTGTCGAACACCGCGGCCGGCATCACCGAAATCGGGGACTACGTCTTTCGCGATTCCCTCACCGAGGATGCCGTGATTCCGCAGACCGTCAAAGCCGCCGTCGACAAGCTCGGCGTGAAGAAGGTCGTTGTCATGTACAGCAATGACGACGCCTTCACCGAGTCGGGTTACCAGGCCTTCGCCGCTGCGCTGGAGGACCAGAATGTGGAAGTGGTCGACACCCTCACCTTCTCCAAGGCGGACACTGACTTTCGCGCCCTGCTCAACAAGGCCAAGCAGTCCGACGCCGACGCCATCGTCGTCTCCGGCCTGATCGACGCGGCCGTGCCGCTCGTCACCCAGGCCCGCGAAATCGGCATTGACACGCCGATCATCGGCGGCAACGGCTTCAACTCACCTGCTCTGCTCACCGGCGCCGGCGCGGCAGCCGAGGGCGTCATCGTGGGTGCCGCATGGAACTCCGCCTCCGACAACGAACAGAACGTGAAGTTCATCGAGGACTACACGGCCGCGTACACCTCGGCTCCCGATCAGTTCTCCGCGCAGGCATACGCCGGCATGCAGATCATCGACCACGCCGTTCGGTCCGGTTGCTCGGCCGAACGCGAGGACATCAAGACGGGCCTCGGCGACATCACCGACGTGCCGACGGTCCTGGGCGATGTCAGCCTGAATGAGAACCGCGACGCCGTGCACGACGCCCTCGTGCAGATCGTTCAGGACGGCAAGTTCGCCATTCTGAAGTAGCGTCACCGCACCAACACACCGCGCCACTCACACCACGCCGGCCGCGTTTCGCCTTGGGCGGTACGCGGCCAAAAACAGGGACATCACCAATGCAGCTCTTCCTGGACGGAATTTTTCTCGGCTCGATCTACGCGCTCTTCGCCATCGGTTTCACCCTCGTGTTCGGTATCCTCGACCGGTTGAACCTGGCTCACGCGGCCGTTTTCACCGCCGGCGCCCTGGTCGGGATCGAGATCGTGACCAGGTTCGGCGTGCCGATCTGGCTGCTCATTCCCCTGGTGCTGGTCTTCGGCGCGGTGCTGGGAATCCTGATTGAACGCGTGGCCTTCCGGCCGCTCGCCGGGCGGCACGATGCGCACTTCGCGGGCCTGATCTCATCGATCGCCTTCGGGGCGATCCTTTTGTCGCTGCTTCAGGCGCTGTATGGCGCCGATACCCGGCGGTTTCCCGCGGACGTGTTCCCGCCCACCCGGGTGGAAATACTCGGTGCGACCGTCTCGCTCCTGCAGGTCATCATCCTGATCGTCAGCGTGTCGCTGATGGTCATTCTGACCTGGCTCGTGGCCAAGTCGAAGCTCGGCCGAGGCATGCGTACCATCGCCGAAAACCCGCACGCAGCTTCGGTTCTGGGCCTGAACGTCGGCCGGATCAGCAGCACCACCTTCGCTCTCTCCTCGGCGCTGGGCGCTGTGGCCGGCGTGCTGTTCACCCTGAACGTCAACGCCGCCTCCCTCGGTATCGGTCACGCCGTGGAACTCAAGGCCCTCGCCGTGATCGTCGTCGGCGGGATGGGATCGCTTCCGGGCGCCCTGATCGGCGGCCTGATCCTGGGCGTCGCCGAAGTTCTGGCCGTGAATTACATCGGCAGTTCCTGGCGGGACATGGTGGCGTTCGGACTGCTGTTCCTCATCCTCATCCTTCGCCCGCAGGGCCTGTTCGGCGCACGCAAGACGCGGGAGGTCTGAGCATGTTGGCGGAATACTCCTCTCTCATCACGCTGATCGCCCTGACGGCGATCCTCGCCTTCAGCTTCTATGCCGTGCTGATTGCCGGACAGCTGAGCCTGGCCCAGCTCGGGCTGGCCTCCCTGGCGGCCTTCAGTTCCGCGCTCGTTGTTCCCGCCGAGCCGCTGTTCGGCTTCATTCCTCCGCTGGCCGTCGGCATCGTCTTCGGCATGGTCGTTGGCATTATTGCCGCATTCATTCTGGGCCTGCCCGTCATCCGCTTACGCGGTGTTTTTCTGGCCATCGCCACCCTGGCGTTCGGCGAAATGGTGCGCATCTTTTTGATCAACCAGAGTTGGACCAATGGCGCGCAGG
The DNA here is from genome assembly GCF_004403435.1 of Cryobacterium sp. TMT1-66-1. Taxonomy (NCBI): domain Bacteria; kingdom Bacillati; phylum Actinomycetota; class Actinomycetes; order Micrococcales; family Microbacteriaceae; genus Cryobacterium; species Cryobacterium sp. TMT1-66-1. The sequence goes on along the minus strand of NZ_SOGP01000025.1, from coordinate 29,090 downwards.
GGCTGGGCTTTCCCAAGCTCGTCGGCCTCGAGGTCGCCTGGGTCGCGCTAATCGTGGTGGCCTTCTGGTTCTGGCGTCTCTCCGGCTCCCGGCTGGGACGAGCCTTCGCTGCGATTCGTGAAGACGAATTGGCTGCCACGACCATGGGTATCGACGTTCCTCGCTACCGGATGGCTTCCTTCGTCATCGCGGGCGCCATTGCCGGCCTCTACGGCGTGCTGCTGGCATACTTCTCGCGGTTCGCCGACCCGAACGAGTTCTCGTTCACGGCCGCGGTGGACGGCCTGGTCACGGCCGTTGTCGGCGGGGTCACCCTGTTCGTCGGCCCGATCCTCGGTTCGGCATTCCTCACGGTGCTCCCCGAACTGCAGCGTGTCCTCGGCGTCGACGCCGGCTGGATCCGTCCAACAGTTTCCGGCGTGCTGCTCCTCGTCGTCATCCTCTTTCTGCCCGGTGGGCTGTCCGGTCTCATTCCGCGCAGAAAGTCCGCCAAACGCCTGATTTCCGATCCTGCGCTGCGGCCCACCCTTCCGGCTTTGCCGACGCCGGGCACCGAGCTCGTACGCCTGACCGGGCTCGGCAAGTCCTACGGGGGAGTGCACGCCGTGCGCGCGGTGGACCTCACCGTGAACGCCGGCGAGATTCTTGGCCTGATCGGCCCTAACGGTGCCGGCAAGACCACCCTCGTGAACATGGTGACGGCATTGACGCCCCCGAGCACCGGCGCCGGCAGCGTGCTCGGCGTTCCCCTGGCGGCCACCACAAAGGCGCACCGCCTGGCCCAGGCCGGAGTGGCCCGTACCTTTCAGCAGATCAAGCTGTTCAACCGGCTCTCGGCCCTGGAGAACGTGCTCGTCGGTGGGTACCGCATCACCCACGACACGCTGCTCCGACGGCTGTTCTTCCTTCCTTCGGCCCGTCGGTGGGAACGCGAAGCCGTGGCGATGGCATCCGCGCAACTGATCCGCGTCGGCCTCGGTGACAAGGCGGCTAACGCCGCGGGCGACCTGTCTTACGGCGACCAGCGGCGGCTGGAGATCGCCCGCGCGCTGGCCTCGCATCCGTCCCTTTTGGTCCTGGACGAGCCCGCGGCCGGAATGAACCAGGTGGAGGCCGCACGGTTGTCAGACCTGATTCGCTCGCTTGCCGCCGACGGCATCGCCGTGCTCGTGATCGAGCACAACGTGCGAATGATGCTGGCCACCTGTGACCGGATCATGGTGCTGAACTTCGGAGAGGTCATCGCGGCCGGTCTGCCCTCCGACATCGCCAGGGACCCCAAGGTGCTCGAGGCCTACCTCGGGTCGGCCGGCTCCGACGCTGACGCCGACGCGGCATCCGTGCTGGCCGCCGAGAATCTCGCCCGTATCGCCGCCGACCCGGACAGTGAAGCCCACGGGTACCACGCCGACCCCGCCCAGGGCGGCGCAACAAAGCCCAACGGCACGACGGCCCCGGAGGAGAACCGATGAGCGATCCGATCCTGAGCGTGGAGGGCCTGCAGGTCAATTACGGCCGCGTGGAGGCCGTGCGCAACGTATCCTTCGAGGTGGCGGAGGGGGCACTGGTCACCCTGGTCGGGGCCAACGGCGCCGGTAAGACATCCGTGTTGAACGCCGTATCCGGCCTGCTCCGACCCCGCCAGGGCATCATCAAATTCAAGGGCCAGGACATCACCAGATGGCCGGCGCACCGGCTGGTAAAGGCCGGACTCGTGCAGGTTCCCGAGGGACGCGAGATCCTCGGCACGCTGACCGTTGCCGAGAACCTCAGCCTCGGCGGCTGGCACCGCGGCAGCACCATGCACAAGAACGTGGCCAAGGTCTACGAACGGTTCCCGGTGCTGTTTGAGCGACGCAAGCTTCAGGCCGGTGCGTTGTCCGGCGGCGAGCAGCAAATGCTGTCGATCGCCCGCGCCCTGATCGCCGAGCCGCAGATTCTTCTGCTCGACGAACCCTCGATGGGGTTGGCGCCCAAGATCGTGGACGAGGTGTTTGCGGTGATCGAGGAAATTCGCCAGACCGGGACCACGGTGGTGCTGGTTGAACAGAATGCCCGGCGGGCCCTTGCGGCTGCCGATTTCGGCTATGTATTCGAGACCGGGGAGATATCGCATTCCGGGCCGGCCCACGACTTGCTCTCCGATGAGAAGGTCATCGAGGCCTACCTGGGATTGGACTAGTGGTGTCTTGACTACAGTTGAAGCCGAGGTCCAGGGCTCTGTGCGTGCCCTGGACCTCAGCTTCAATCAAATGACTTGCAGTTAGTCCAGCACTCCGCAGGCGGCCGGGTCAGTGGCCTCGGCGGGGAGGGTCCCGTCAAGCTCGCTGTTACCCGCTTCGAAGTCGTACATCCCGTTGCCGTTGTAGTCGACTCCGTGGATCACGACGACGCCTTCACCGTCGCGGATGGCCTCGGCGATGTCAGCAGCGGTACCGTTGCCTCCATCGTCGCCGGTTCCGGCAACGTCCGTGAAGCGGATGTTGGTCCGGAGATAGCTATAGGAGCCGTTCTTCGAGACGGGGAACCGGGTAACGTCCAGGAAGCTGGCCGGCGTGGTGTCTCCGCTGGTGTTCAGGGACACCACAACGGGCCCGTAGGCCGGGATACCCTCGACGGTGTTCAGGCGTTGGTCACCGTTGGTGTCCAACGTGAGCGTGGGGCACTCGTTCATTGCCTCTTCGCCGTAGTGGATGTGCTGGGCGTGCGGAGCATTGGCGGACAAACCCGTCGCGCGGATCCCGATGGCCCGAATCGTCTCGCCGCGAACGACAGCGATCGCCTTGCCCGAAGCCCCCGAGTCGTTAAGCTCGGTGAGGTTGGCGGTCAGTACCACGTTACCGCGCACCGATTTCGGGACATGCGCTGATGCCGGGGCGGCGCCAATCGACACGGCGATCAGCGCGGCTGCCCCCGCTCCGAGTATCAGTTTAATGTTCTTCTTCACGTTTCACTCCTATGTGACCTCGCCCATCGAGACGATCCCGACGGTTGGATGCGACCGCGTTGGTTCGTAGCCCTCTGCCAAAAGGACTGGCATTTTTTGGGGTTACGACGCAGAGGGTATCCACATATCGAGGATCCTGAAAGTGCTGGCTGCCGATCTGCTCGTTTCTCGACTGGGCCGAGATCGTGCCAGGCTAGGGGCATGGATCTTGAGGTGTCGCCGACGCTCACCATTCCCGAGCGTGAACTGGGCTGGCGATTTTCGCGGTCGTCCGGCCCCGGCGGCCAGCACGTCAACACCTCCGACAGTCGCGTCGAGCTGTCCTGGAATATTGCCGAGTCAAGCGTACTCTCCGACGACGAGCGGATGCTGCTGCTCACCCGGCTCGGGCACCGTCTCGTTTCCGGCGTGGTCACCATCGCAGCCAGCGAGCAGCGCTCCCAGCTGCGCAATCGCGAGATCGCGCTGCGTAAGCTCGCCGACCTGGTGATCGCGGGGCTGGCCGCGGAACCGGCCGTGCGTCGCGCGACCAGACCCACCAAGGGATCGGCCCGGCGGCACCTCGCCGTCAAACAACAGCGCTCGGCCACGAAACGCAACCGGCAGCGTCCCGCGGCCGAATAGCCCAAAGGCTAGCCGGCATCCGTTTAATGGAAGCGGCTACCGAACCAGCAGCATCCGTCGAAAGTAGGCGGCCAGTTCTGCTGTCGCGGGCAGCGGCAGAACATTCGCGACGTACTGGTCCGGTCGAACCACGACCACGGCGCCGTCGCGGCTGATGCCGCGCAGGTCGAAGATGTCCTCGTCGGGGTCGGCGGCGTATACCTTCTCGTAGTCGATGAGTCCGAACGGGCCGGTTCTTGGCAGAAAGGCCTCGTCGACCTGGCCGAGGTCCACCTCGGTGTGCGCCTCCTGGTAGATCACCTTCACGTCGAAGACGCTGTCAATGTCGGTGCCGGCCGGAGTGTGGGCGAGCAGGGGGGAATCGTCAGCGGTGCGCATCCACTCGGCCCAGGCGGTGAGCGCGGAGCTGTTGGCAGCGTCAGCGAACGCGTAGAGGCGCCAGCGGCCGTCGGCGCGGTGGTGGTGGCCGAGCTCGACCGGGTTGGCGTCGGCGACGCGCACCACCGGAGCTGACTTGAAACGCTTTCCGATGGGAAAACCGGTGGCGAGCGCCTGATGGGTTGCTTCACCAATCAGCATCGACGGCGGGTATTGGGTCATGAACCCGGCCGGAAATTCCGCCGTCTGGGTGTAGAAGTCCTCGAGCGGCACCTTGAGGTCTTCGGGCTTGGCGGCCATCAGTGAAGACCACTCCTTGTCGAAGTCGATCAGGTTCTTCGCGATGACCTGACGCTCGGCCGAGTAGGTGCTGAGCAGGCTTTCGGGGCTGCGACCGTCGAGCACGTAGCCGAGCTTCCAACCGAGGTTGAAACCGTCCTGCATGGAGACGTTCATGCCCTGGCCCGCCTTGGCGCTGTGCGTGTGGCAGGCGTCACCCATGATGAAGACGCGCGGCGAGCGGATGCCGATCTCCTCGGGCAGTACGTCGTCGAAGCGGTCGGTGAGGCGGTGGGCGACCTCGTAGACGCTGTGCCAGGCCACGTTTTTCACGTCGAGTGTGTACGGGTGCAGAATCTCGTTCGCCTTCAGGATGATCTCGTCGATCGTCGTCGTGCGCACGGCGCCGTTGTCATCGGGGGCGACTTCGCCGAGGTCGACGTACATGCGGAACAGATAGCCGCCCTCGCGCGGAATGTGCAGGATGCTTCCGTTAGCCCCCTGGATGGCGCACTTGGTGCGAATGTCGGGAAAGTCGGTGACGGCCAGCACGTCCATGACTCCCCAGGCGTGGAAGGCCTGGTCTCCGGCGAGGGTGCAGCCGATCGAATCGCGCACGCCGCTGCGGGCACCGTCGGCGCCGACCACGTACTTGGTGTGAACGATGCGCTCCTGGCCCTTCTTGGGGCCGGTGGTGTGTACGAGCGTCACCGCGACGGGGTAGTCGCTCACGCTGTTGGTTTCACGCGTGGTGTTGGTCAGGCTGACAAACTCGTAGCCGAAGTCCGGCACCATGCGGGTAGGCGAATTCGCCATGACCTCGGCGAAGTAGTCGAGCACGCGCGCCTGGTTGACGATGAGGTGCGGAAACTCGCTGATGCCGGTGGGATCATCGATGGCGCGGGCCGTGCGAATGATGTTGGCCGGGTTGGTGGCGTCTGGTTTCCAGAACGCCATCTCGGTGATGCGGTACGCCTCGGCGATGATGCGCTCGGCAAAGCCGAACGCCTGAAAAGTCTCGACGCTGCGGGCCTGGATCCCGTCGGCCTGCCCGATCGCGAGACGCTCACCGCGGCGCTCCACGATGCGGGTGGTGATACCGGGAAACTGGGAGAGCTGGGCGGCGGTGATCATGCCGGCCGGACCCGTTCCCACAATGAGAACGTCGACGCTGTCAGGGATTTCATCGGGGCGATCGATGCCGACTCCGGCCGCATCCTGAGTGCGCGGATCGGTGGACACGTATCCGTGGTGGTGAAACTGCACGGCTTCCTCACTTCTCTGTGTGGTTAAAACTTCTGTGTGGTTCAAACGAGTGCGGCTTCTGATCTGATGTTCGATAATAGAACGACTTGTTCTATTATTGTTTCTCAAATCATATACGTTCTAAGCGGCTGCGCAATGCGATAATGCGGGTAACGTGCTGACAATGAAGACCGACCCGAAACTTCTCGAGTCGACGCTTGACTCCGACCCGGCCCTGCGCTGGCGGTTTGAACGGCACCTCGTCGGTGCACCGCCCGAAGTCTGGCAGGCCACCAGGGCGCGGGTGAACACGGAGGGATTCGGGGCGCGACTGCTGGCCCTGCACGACGCCGATGGCCGATGGGTGGGCGGCGCGAAGCGTCAGATTATGGCCGGCTCAGCGCGACACGGTGCCGGTGAGTGAGGCGATCGCTCGCAGCACGAACGGCTGGGCGGCGAACCAGGCCGCGATCATCAGGGCGAGGGCGCCGGCGAAAATCCAGAACCCGAGCCATCCGTCAGCGTTTTGCGCGGCATACATGTGGTTCAGGTTGCGCAGCGCACCGGTTGCGAACACGAGAATCACGTGCACCGCGATGAAGGCCACGAAGAAGATCATCACCGGAAAGTGCACTGCACGGGCCAGTGCAATGGGGTAGAGCTTGCTCAGTCGCTTCGAGGTCCACGAGGGCGACATGCGCAGCCCGGTGGCCAGGGCCAGGGGTGCCGCGACGAACACGACGAGAAAATAGCTGATGGTTTGCAGGGCGTTGTAGTTGACCCAGCCGTCTTCGACCGGCCAATTCAGCGACGCGTATTGAAGGCCTGCGGAGAGGGCGTTCGGAAAGATTTCCCAGGTCACCGGGATCAGCCGAAGCCACTGCCCGGTCGCAACGAGCAGAACGTAGAACAGAACCCCGTTCACGACCCACAGGGTGTCAAAGGTGATGTGCAGCCAGAGATTCAGGCTGATCTTGATCGGCGGGGTCTTGGTGCGGATGAGCCCGGTGTTGTTACGTTTCCAGAACATGGTGGGACGCTTGGTGGTGCGGATCTGCCAGCCCGAGCGGATGATGAACAGAATGAAGAAGGCATTCAGACCGTGTTGCCAGGCGAGCCAGGCCGGAATCCCCACCGGGGCGGAGTCGGGCAGGGTCGTCGTTCCTGGATACTCGGTGAGGAAGGACTGCACGTCGGGCAGCGAACGGATGCCCCTGGCTGCGAGCACGATCACGGCCAGCACCACGATGGCCGCCGGAATGATCCAGACCAGCTTGAACCACCGGTTTTCGGCGAGGGTGGCGAGGCGGCTGCCCGATGAGGTCACTGCGCGCTGCTTCGTTTGCCGATCGCGTCGATGAGCTGGGGAACGACGGTGAAGACGTCCCCGACGATTCCGAAGTCGGCAATGTCGAAGATGGGGGCGTCAGCGTCGGTGTTGATGGCGACGATGGTCTTGGCGGTCTGCATGCCGGCCCGGTGCTGGATGGCACCGGAGATTCCCAGCGCGATGTAGAGCTGCGGGGAGACGGTCACACCGGTCTGGCCGACCTGCGAGGTCTGAGCTACGAACCCGGCATCGACGGCCGCGCGGGAGGCGCCGACCGCGGCGCCGAGGGCATCCGCGAGCTGCTCCACCAGCACGAATTTCTCCTGCGACTGCAAACCGCGACCGCCAGACACCACGGTTTTGGCGCCGCGCAGGTCAGGCCGGTCCGCGGCCACCGGGGTGGCCTCGGCGCTGTCGATCAGGGTCGATCGGGAGGTGTCGAGGTCGAGCGTGACGCGCATGACGGTCGCCGTTTTCGCCTCGGCACGGTCGTCGATCGCGCCCTGCCGCACAGTGATGACGGCGGGGCCACCCTGTACCGTCGAATCGACGGTGTACGCGCCGCCGAAGACGGAGTGCGAGGCGACGATCGCGTCGCCGTCCCGGTGCAGGTCCACGGCATCCGTCAGCAGGGCACCCTGGGTGCGGAGCGCGACATGGGCGGCAATCTCGCGGCCATCGATGGAGTGAGCCACGAGAACGGCGGCCGGTTCGAGCCCGGTGAAGGCGGCGACGAGGGCTTCAACCTGCGGGGTGAGCAGCACGGCCGTGGTCTGGTCGGTTTCGCCGACGTAGACCTGTTCGGCTCCGAGAGCACCGAGCTGTTCGGCGAGGATGGCCGAGATGCCGGGCGCCGCGGCGACGACGGCGACCGGTGTACCCAGACGAGCTGCGGCGGCGAGCAGCATCGCTGCGGTGTTGGCGATGGCGCCGTCGGGCGAGACTTCAATGAGGGCGAGAATATTCGACATCTGTACCTTCCTAGATCAGACGTCCGGCGGCGAGAAACTCCGCGAGTTCAACGCCCGCGTTGCCGTGGTCGACGATCTTGGTGCCGGCCACGCGGGCCGGACGGGGGCTGGTCTGGGTGATCACGGAATGAGCGGATGCCGAGGTCGCTTCCAGCCCGAGGTCGGCCAGGGACCAGACCGTGACGGGCTTTTTCTTGGCGCGCATGATGCCCTTGAAGTTGGGGAACCGGGGTTCGGCGGACTGCTCGGTCACCGATACGACGGCGGGAAGCTGGGCGTGCACGGTCATCGACCCGTTTTCGGTGGCGCGGTGGCCGCTGACGGCATCCGTTGTTATGACGACGGAGTCGAGGTAGGTGGCCTGCGCCACGCCCAGCCGACCGGCGATGAGCGAGGGGAGCGTGCCGCCGCGGCCGTCGGTGGATTCGTTGCCGGCGATGATCAGATCGAACCCGGCCTTGGTGGCTGCGGCGGCAATGACCTCGGAGGTGCGCAGCAGGTCGGCTCCGGCCAGGCCGCCGTCGAGCAGGTGGATGGCTGAGTCGGCTCCCATCGCTAGTGCCTTGCGCAGCATGTCTTTGGCCGAGTCGGGCCCCATAGTGAGCGCGACGACCTCAGCGTCATTGCTATCCTGATAGCTCAGCGCCACCTCGAGGGCACGCTCATTGATCTCGTCAATGACGCAGTCGCTCGAGACTCGATCGAGCCACCCCGTCCTGAGGTCGAGGGTGCGGTCGCCCCAGGTGTCGGGTACCTGCTTGACCAGAACAATGATTTTCATGATCTACTTCCTGCGAGCGTGTTGGTCTCGCCTGTTGTGCCGGCTAGAACTGCCAGGGAAACGGAGACCAGTCGGGTTCGCGGTGTTCGAGGAACGCTTCTTTGCCTTCGACGGCTTCGTCGGTGCCGTAGGCGAGGCGGGTGGCTTCACCGGCGAAGAGCTGCTGGCCGACCAGTCCGTCATCGATAGCGTTGAAGGAGTACTTGAGCATGCGGATCGCGGTTGGCGACTTCGTGAGGATGGTGTTGGCCCAGTCCAGCGCGGTCGTCTCCAGTTCCGCGTGCGGCACCACCGCGTTGACGGCGCCCATTTCGTAGGCGCGCTGCGCGTCGTACGGGCGGGCGAGAAAGAACACTTCCCTGGCGAACTTCTGCCCAACGTGCTGGGCAAAGTAGGCGCTGCCGTAGCCGCCGTCGAACGACCCGACGTCGGCATCCGTTTGTTTGAACATGCCGTGTTCCTTGCTGGCGATCGACAGGTCGCAGACCGAGTGCAGGGAGTGGCCGCCGCCGGCCGCCCAGCCGGGAATGACGGCTATGACGACCTTCGGCATGAAGCGGATGAGTCGCTGCACCTCGAGAATATGCAACCGGCCGGTGCTCACGGTTCCGTCGCGGTACTGGTAGCCGTCGCGGCCGCGGATTCTCTGGTCGCCACCGGAGCAGAATGCCCAGCCGCCGTCTTTGGGGCTTGGTCCGTTGCCGGTGAGGAGCACGACGCCGATTTTGGTGTTCTGCATGGCGTCGTCGAGCACCCGGTAGAGCTCATCGACCGACTGCGGGCGGAAGGCGTTGCGCACCTCCGGCCGGTTGAAGGCGACGCGGGCGACCCGGCCGGCGTTGTCGTGGTGGTACGTGATGTCGGCCAGCGCGGAGAAGCCGTCGACCGGCTTCCACAGGGACGGATCGAAAATTTCGGAAACCTGAGTCATGGTTTCAGCTTAGGTGTGCTCGGAGTTGGCACGGATCTCGGTGATGATGCCGGAGAAGTCCCGGCCACCGCCATCCGCGTCGGCGAAGCGGCGGTAGATCTGGGCGGCGAGCGGGGCGAGTTCGGCGGCGACGCCGGTGGCTTCGAGGGCGTTCACGGCCAGGCCGAGGTCTTTCGCCATGAGCGCTCCGGCAAAGCCCGGCTGGTAGTCCCGGTTGGCCGGGCTGGTCGGAACCGGTCCGGGCACCGGGCAGTTGGTGGTGAGGGCCCAGCACTGGCCGGAGGCTGCGGAGGCCACGTCGAACAGGGCCTGGTGGCTGAGGCCGAGCTTCTCGCCGAGCACGAATGCCTCGCTCACGGCGATCATGGAGATTCCGAGGATCATGTTGTTGCAGACCTTGGCCGCCTGCCCGGCACCGGACTCGCCGCAGTGCACGATCTTGCCGCCCATAACCTGCAGCACCGGCAGTGCCGACTCGAAGTCCGCGGCGTCGGCCCCGACCATGAAGGTGAGCGTGCCGGCCGTGGCGCCGCCCACTCCGCCGGAGACCGGGGCGTCCAGGCCGCGGTGCCCGGCCGCCACGAGGAGGTCGCGCGCCGCGCGGGCATCGCTCACGTCGATCGTGGAGCATTCGAGAAAGAGCGTGTTCGGCCCAGCGGATGCGATAAGTCCGGCAGCAGACCCGTCGCCCTGGTAGGCGCCGAGCACGTGCCGACCGCTGGGGAGCATGGTGATCACAATCTCGGCGTCGGCCACCGCGGCCGCCGCCGACTCAGCGACGGTGACCCCGTTCGCGGTCGCCTCCAGAAGAGCGGCGGGCACCAGGTCGTAGCCGATGACGGTGTGACCGGCCGCGACCAAGTTGGCGGCCATCGGGCCGCCCATGTGGCCCAGGCCGATGAAGGCGATTCGGTTGCTCATCTGTTTTCCTTCTTCAGGGTGTGGTGGTCAGGACCATCGTCAAACGGTGCGTCGGGCAGGTCAGTGGGCATCCGCCAGGGTACGCCCGATGATGAGGCGCATGATCTCGTTGCTGCCCTCGAGGATCTGGTGCACGCGCAGGTCGCGCACGACCTTTTCGACGCCGTATTCGCTGAGGTAACCGTAGCCGCCGTGCAGTTGGATGGCGCGGTTCGCCACCGAGAATCCGGCGTCGGTGGCGACGCGTTTGGCCATCGCGCAGAGTTTCACGCGGTCGGGGGCGCCGCGGTCCAGGGCATCCGCTGCCCGCCAGATCATGGTGCGGGCGGTTTCGAGCTCGGTGTCCATGTCGGCGAGTTCGAACAAGAGGGCTTGCTGGTCGATCAGCGGTTTGCCGAAGGCTTTGCGTTCTTTGAGGTAGGCCACGGTCTGGTCGAGCGCCCACTGGGCGCCGCCGAGGGAGCAGGCGCCCATGTTGATGCGGCCCCCGTTGAGTCCCTTCATGGCGATGCCGAAGCCGTCGCCCTCGGCGCCGAGCAGGTTGCCCACCGGCACGCGCACGTTGTCGAAGATCACCTGGGCGGTGGGCATGGCGTTCCAGCCCATCTTCTTCTCGTTCGGGCCGAAGGAGAGCCCGGGCGTTTCGGCCGGTACCACGAACGCGGAGATGCCCTGGTTGCCGGTGTCGCTCGTTCGCGCCATGACGACATAGACGCTCGAGGATCCCGCTCCGGAGATGAACTGTTTCACGCCGTTGAGCACGTAGCCATCGCCGTCGCGCACGGCCTTGGTGCGGAGCGCACCCGCGTCGGAGCCGGCATCCGGTTCGGTGAGGCAATAACTGCCGAGTGACGTCATGGCGGCCAGGCTGGGAACCCATTTTTTGCGCTGTTCCGTGTTGCCGAAACTGTCGATCATCCAGGCGACCATGTTGTGAATGGAGATGTAAGCGGCGATGGTGGGGTCGCCCTTGGCGAGTTCCTCGAAGATGTGCGCGGCATCGCTGCGGGTGAGGCCCGAGCCGCCCACATCTTCTTTCACGTAGATGCCGCCCATGCCCAGGCTGCCGGCCTCCTCGAGCACGTCGATCGGAAAATGTTTGGTCTGGTCCCACTCCACGGCGTGCGGGGCGAGCGCGGAGGTCGCGAAATCGCGCACCATTGCCACCAGGTCGCGTTGGTCATCGCTCAGCTGGAACATGCTCTGAACCTGCTTCCCTTGCGACGCTCTCTGTGCGCGACGCGGTAGTTGATCGACGCTGTAGTCGTCTCCGGCCAAGATACTAGGAAGCCCTAGTAATTGCTAGGGCTTCCTAGTATTTTTTGTTGTGGGCCATTTCGGCGCCGCGCTGGCGCGTGAGAACATAGCCGTGGGCATCCGCTCGCCAGTCAGGAGGACCGATGTCGTCAATACCCCCGTTGCAGACCGATCCCATCATCGAGGCGCGCCGCCACTGGGTCGAGCACGGCTGGGAAGACGCAGCCGACGGGATGGCCGCGGTCACCTCGATCATGCGCACCCAGCAGATCATGCTCGCCCGCATCGATACGGTTCTCAAACCGCTCAGCCTCACCTTTGCCCGCTATGAATTGCTCGCGCTGCTGAGTTTCACCCGCAGCAAGGCGCTGCCGATGGCCAAGGCCAGCGCGAGACTGCAAGTGCATCCCACCAGCGTGACCAACACGGTCGACCGGCTTGAAACGGCCGGACTCGTGCGCCGGGTGGCGCACCCGACCGATGGGCGAGCCACGCTGATCGAGCTCACGCCGCTGGGCCAGACCAGCGTGCTCGCCGCCACCGACGAGCTCAACGCTCGAGTGTTCACGCAGCCGGGCCTGGGTGCCGGTGAGGTTCAGAACCTGATCAGCGTGCTGACCGGTTTTCGCCGTGACGCCGGCGATTTCGTGGACCCCGACGTGGATGGTCACCTGCGGGACTGAACTTGTCACTTGAGAGCCTGCGTGTTTGAACAACTATGTTGACAGGACCGTAGGTCGACGGATCGCCTTCGACCGACATAGGAGCCAGCGTGGTTACCAGCATCTTCGTCAACCTCTCCACGAGTGACCTGGACCGGTCGACGACTTTTTTCGAGGCCCTCGGCTGGCACATCAACCCGGTGTTCACCGATGAGAATGCCGCCTGCATCGTGATCGAGGAGAACCTCTACCTCATGGTGCTCACCCGGGACTTCTTCGCCACTTTCACCGACAAGCCCATCGCCGATCCTCGTACGTCTGTGATGACGCTGACCGCTCGCACCGAAACGGCCGGACCCAATGTGGGCCCGGCCGCTACCTTCGCCGTTCAGGTTTAGAGGGAGGCGTCCAAGAGGCGCGGGGTAGCAGCATCCGTCATACCGGCCGTGATCGGGGAGGGCTTGAAGCCCTTCACGACCAGGTAGACGCCCAGCAAGAACTCCCACAGAGCGATCGGAATGACGGTGAGGCCGGACCAGGTCGACTGGGTCGGCATCACGAGCGGATGCCGCCGCTGGCGCCGCGTAGCCCTCGTCGTTCCCGTCTTACCCTGAGTAGGATCGTCGTACTGTCCGCTACACGAGCAAGGGAACTCATGGCCACCGGTGAGACGCAAATCGACAACGGTATTTTTCGCGTGACCAAGTGGACGATTGAACCCGGCGATGCCATTCCCATGCACGTGCACGAATACGAATATGTGGTCGTGCCCCTCGTGAGCGTAACCATGCACGTGATCAACGCCGACGGCTCAGAGATCGTCGCGGAAATTCGCAACGGTCAGAGCTACACGCGGCCACCCGGTGCCGAACACACCGTCGAGAACCGCGGCGCGCGCACCATCGAATTCGTCGAGTGTGAAAAACTCGCCTGACACAGCACCTACTCGGCTTGGTATTCAATCTGGTCCTGCAAGGCCAGCACATCGTCCTGGAACGCCAGGTAGAGGTTGGCAATGGTGGCGGTGCTGCTGATCGACGCGCCCAGAGACTCCTCACATTTGCGTAGCCGGTACCGAACCGTATTGGCGTGCACGTACAGGTGCCGAGCGCTTCGTCCGACATCCTGCTCCAAGGCCAGATAAACGATCAGGGTTTCAACCAGGTCGCTGTCCAGGTTGAGGGTCGCGACAAACTTGCGCAGTTTGTCCTCCAGCTGAGGTGCTTCGCGCCGTGCCAGCAGCCAACTGGCCAGGTCGACTTCGTCTAGTCGCACCACGGTGCGCTGCGCGCCGGGGTGACGGCCCGCCTGGGTGGCGCGGCGTCGCGCTATCTCCAGCGCCGTCTCGGCCTCGCGGAACGCCATCGGGGTGCTGGCCAGTTCGCTGAACGGCTCCGAGGTGCCGACGACGAGTTCGGTTCCGGCCAGGGTCAGCCAATCCACCAGCACGGCAGAGTCAGCGACCAGGGCATGAATGCTCGCCATCGTGCGGGAACCCCCGCCATTCTCATCCAGGAGCAGGCCCAGGCCGCCTAGGGCAGCTTCTTGCAGCAGTCCCTCGATCAGGTGCTTACCGGCAGGATCTCCGGACAGCGTGGAGATGGCGACAGCGCGCAGCGGCTCGTAAGCGGTGAAGCGGAACGGATTCATGCGATTCCAGTAGCGATGTTCGCGGGAGGGCGAGATTCCGTCTTGCAGGGCAACCAGCAGTTGTGCGTTTTCGTAGAGCTCGCGGGAGAGCCCAATCTGGGTGATCCCGTTGATGGCGCCGAGGAGGCGCTGAGTTGTTTGCAGCAGCACATCGCCGAGGTCATTCAGCATCGTGGAATTCCGACTGGCGAGCACGAGCCGGTAGGTCTTTCCGCGCAGGATGAGGGACTTTCCGATCGCATCCCACCGCCCAACGGTAAACCGTTCCTGAGCACCCCCGGATCGCTGCATTTCGGTCCACATGAGGCGGATGGGTCCTTCGCCGGCTGAAGCGACAACGCGACCGGAGTCTTCGTAGAGCACCGCCGATCCGCGGCAGGAGGAGGCCAGCTTGGCGATGAGCGCATCGATCGGCTGGTCGGCTGACATGCTCTGCAGAAGTTCATTCATGAACCAGGCCGCGCGTTTGAGCAGGTAGGCGTCAGCCGACAGTTTGGACTGGTTGACGAAGTTTTCGATGGCATAAAACGGAACGTCGGCGGCCACGGTGTACAGCGGAAATTTCTCCGATCGTGCCGCCGCAACCAGCGCCGTCGGAACCTCCTCGAAGTGCACGCCGACACCGAAGAACATCGCGGTGGTCTGCGCGGCTCGCATGTCCGTGATCAACGCCAGCGCCTGAGCGTCATCTCTTTCGTGGCCGATGAACAGGAGCCCGGTCGTCAGCATGATCGTCCTCGGCTCGACCCAGCGCCCCGGGTCGCCGAGTTCGCTCGTTCGTGCGGCCAGGACGATGCCGTGCGGATCGCCAGCGACCACCGATGTCAGACCCAAGGCCTTCTCGTTGACGACATCCCCGAGTGTTAAAGACAAGGAAACTCCCGATTTCAGGCGGCTCATCGTGTAAACATCCTGTTTCCTGGCGGCGGAAACGGGCGAAAGTCGCGCGTGTTTTGGAGTTTATCCAAAAAACGACGATCAGCGTTGCACACTATCCAGTGACAGGGTCGGAGGCCGTACGCATACTTGACCACAACCTGAACAGTCCGGAGGACACCCCATGTCGCAAGTCCGAGTCGCCGTTGATGTCGGCGGTACTTTTACCGACGTTTGTATTTTTGACGAGGAATCGCACAAAATCCGGGTCACCAAAGTTCCGTCGACGCCGCATGACCCTCTCGTCGCGGTCATGAACGGTGTGGCCCGCGCGAATATCGACCTCGAAGATGTCACGCTCTTCTCGCACGGCACGACCGTGGCCACGAATGCGTTGATCACCCGTAACTTTCCGCCGGCAGCGATGGTGACGACCCGAGGGTTTCGGGACGTCATTGAAATTCGTGACGGAACCAAGGACGACCTGTGGGACGCGTACAAGGATGTCTCCGGACCGTACATTCGCCGACGCGATCGCTTTGAAGTCACTGAGCGCATCGACTACGCGGGCAACACTGTCATGCCCCTCGACGAAGCGGATGCCCGCCGGGTCGCGCAGCTCCTGCGCAAGCGCAACGTCAACACCGTCGCCGTGTGCTTCATGAATTCCTACGCGAATCCGCAGAACGAAATTCGCATGCGGGAAATCCTCGAGGAAGAACTGCCCAACGCGACGGTATCAACCTCGGCCGAAATTCTTCCCGAAATTTTCGAACACGACCGGTTCAACACGACCGTCGCCAACGCCGTTCTCGCTCCGCTGGTGTCTGGGTACGTCAACCGTCTTTCCGACCAGCTCAAGGCCGGCGGCTACAAGGGAGACCTGCTGGTGCTGCACTCGGGCGGAGGGTCGATGACGCCCCGAATGGTCGAGCGCTATCCGGTTCGCCTGGCAGCGTCGGGGATCGCGGCTGGCGCGATCGCAGCCAAGCATGTCGCCCAGCAGTGCGGTTACGAAAACGCGGTGGGCCTCGACATGGGCGGAACCTCCACGGACATCGCGTTGGTCAGCGGAGGCGAACTGCGCATCACCAAGGAATGGCAGGTTGAATACGGGCACCCGATCATCTTTCCCAGCATTGATGTGCTGACGATTGGGGCCGGTGGTGGCTCGCTCGCCTATATCGACATTGCCGGATCCCTGCGGAACGGTCCCCAGTCCGCTGGCGCCGATCCCGGCCCGGCGTGCTACGACACCGGCGGCGACCAGCCGACGAACTCCGACGCCAACGTGGTGCTGAACCGTCTGGGCACGTCGCTCGCGGGAGGCGCGAAGAATCTGAACAAGGCACTCGCGACCGAGGCGATCAAGAAGGTCATCGGAGACCCGCTCAACATGCCGATCGCTGAAGCCGCCCATGCGGTAATCCAGGTTGCCAACGCCAACATGGCCGATGCTGTGCGCTTGGTTTCCATCCGCCGAGGGCACGACCCCCGCGACTTCGCGCTCGTCGCCTTTGGCGGAGCAGGCGCCCTGCACGGGGCAGAGGTGGCTCGTGAATTGAACATACCAACGGTCATCATCCCGCCGAACCCGGGCGTCGCATCCGCTCTGGGCTGTTTGCTCGTGGATATTCGTCACGACCTGTCCAGCATGTTCACCGGAATTGCAGCGGATGCCGACACCGAAGCGCTCGAGGGTATGTACGTCTCGCTCGAGTCCGAAGCGATGGCCCGCTTGCGTCAGGAACGCGTTGCGGACGAGAACGCCCTGCTGCAGCGGCAGATCTCCATGCGCTACCTGGGCCAGTGGCGTTCACTTTCGGTCAGCATCGGCTCGGGGGTGGGCGCCCTCGCCGAGGCGGTCGAAACGTTCCACGAACAGCACGAGCGTGAGTTCGCATTCAGCCAGAAAGATCAGCCGGTCGAGGTCTACCAGCTGCACCTGACTGCCATAGGAAAAACTCCAAAGCCGTCCTTCAAGCCGGCCGTGGAACTTAACGCAGATCCCGGAAGTCCGCGCGAAATTCGCCCCGTGTACTTCGGAGAACTGGGCTGGGTGGACACCCCGGTGTTCGATCGAGACGATATGCCGGCCGGCGCCATGTTCAGCGGCCCCGCCGTCATCGACCAGTTCGACTCCACCACCGTTATTCCGCCGAATACGACCGCAGTTATAGACGAGTGGATGAATATTCTCATCCACCTGGAGGAGATCTAAATGTCTGGAACGATCGCGGTACCGCTCGCGCCCACCATCGCGCTGGACCCGGTGACCTTTGAGGTGCTCAAGAACGCCTTCGCCACCAGCGTCGACCTGATGAGCGAGCAGATTCTGCGTACCTGCTACTCCTTCGTGATCTACTCCCGGGATTTCTCATCGGCACTGTGTGATGCCGCTGGGAACACGGTGATGCAGGGCAGCGGGGATATCGCCGTGCACGTGGGTACTCTGCATTTTCAGTGCAAGGCCGTGCTTGAGGAGTTCGGGACCGATATCAATCCTGGTGACGTCTTCGCGATCAACGATCCGTATCGAGGCGGAACCCACTTCAACGACGTGAGCTTTATCCGCCCGATCTTCTCGGGTGGTGAGGTCATCGCTTTCGCCCAGAACAAGGGCCACTGGGCCGATATCGGCGGCAACGTGCCCGGATCATTCGACGTGAACGCTAAGGAGCACTTCGGTGAGGGGCTGCGAATCACTCCCGTACGCATCTGGAGCCGTGGTGTGTTCCTGCACGACGTCGCCCAGTTGCTCGTCTCAAACACCCGTGCACCGCGCCAGGCGATGGGCGATCTTCATGCCCAGTCCGAAGCGACGGCCGTGTGCGAACGGGAGATACTGCGTCTCGTCGACCGGTATTCCCAGGCCACAGTGCAGCACGCTATGCAGGAAACCCAGGACTATGTGGAACGCACCGTTCGCCGCCGCCTGGAGGGCCTGCCTCACGGGGTTTGGGAGACCACGGACTACATGGACAACGACCCGGGCAAGGAGGAAGGGCTGGTACCGATCAAAATCAAGCTGACCATCGATGCCAACGGCATTCACTACGACCTGGCCGGATCGGCCCCGGTCGTGGCGACGTTTTTGAACTCCGGTTACGGCACGACATTTTCGGCAATTTACGCCGGAACGAAAACGTTCTTTCCGGATGTCCCGTTGAACTCTGGCTTCTATGCGGCCGTCACGGCTGACATCGGCCCGGAGGGAACGGTCGTCAACGCGGGCTGGCCGAACGCCGTGACCGGCTTCTGCTCCGGACCGTACGAGAAACTCATGAACGGCATCTTCGAGATCTGGTCCAAGATCATGCCGGAGCGGGCCATGGCCTGCGCGTTCAACCTGGAGTATCTGCTCGTCGGCGGAAAGGACGGCCGAACCGAGGACAGCCCCTACTTCATGTGGTACGACTGGATGGCCGGCGGTTGGGGTGGCCGGGCCAGCAAGGACGGCAGCGGCGCAACGGCGCCGGTCTTCGGAGCCGGCCTCGCCGTTCAGCCGGTCGAGGGTCAGGAACGCCTCTCGCCGGTGCTGACCTCGATGCACCAGATCGGCATGGATTCGGGCGGCCCAGGACGCTTTCGCGGCGGTGTCGGCATTGAGAAGGGTGGCATGCTCACCGACGCTCAGAATGCGGTCATGAGCTATTGCTGCGACCGGGCACGCTCCATCACCTGGGGGATCGAGGGCGGGCTCCCGTCGATTCCGCACGGGGTCTGGCTGAACAAGGGCACCGAGGGCGAACGCTTCCTCGGCTCCAACTTTTCCTCCGTTCCGGTGCAATCCGGCGACTCGTTCGTGCGGCCGTCGGCCGGCGGAGGCGGCTACGGTGACCCACTCGAGCGCACCTATCTGGAGGTGCTCGACGATGTCATCGACGGCTACGTATCCGTCGGGCGAGCAGCCAAAGACTACGGCGTGGTCATTACGGCCGTCGATCCCGATTTGGACGCCTACGAGGTCGACGAAGCGGCGAGCGTGGAGCTTCGACACGACATCGCTGCGCACCGTCTCGGGTGGCTGGCCGAAGACCCAGCAACGGTGTCCGCCCGATACATCAGCGGCGACATCGACATGCTCGACGTCATCCGTCGCTACGGCGTCATTCTCGACTGGGGTACCGGCGAGCTCTTCGCTACGACGACTCGGGAGCACCGGGCGCTGATGGAACGCCGATCCTCGTCGCACTGGCCGATCGTGCAGGCCTAGCCGCCGTCGGGTGGCACTCGAGTACTAGTCCGTAAGCAATTTGTGCATTTGCACACGCATCGCACGATCTCTCTTGCATTTGCCTACTGGTCTGGATCCACAGGGCATTCACATACTTGCAGAAGGGCCATGAGTCACGGGCCCCGTCGGCAGAGACGACGACGGAGCTCATGACTTTTGCTGCACCTGGAATTTCGTATTTTGCAGGACCAATCACGAAACATTTTGCCAGCCGTCACCGGCCCTAATGGAGGTACCTAGTGAACGTGAATTTGACCGGCAGTAACAGCACTGTTGAGGCGACGGATGCCCTCTATCGCGAGGGCAACGACGACGATCAGATGACTAAAGGGTCACTGTCAATGGCATGGTACGGCGTCGCCAGTGCTATGTTCTTCGTCTATATCGGTGCCGCCCTGGCCATGGCCTACGGCACCAAAGACGCACTGATTGGACTGGCGCTCACCATCGTGGCGTACGGCCTGATCAACCGCGTCCTTGCGAAGTACGCCATCAATAACCGCACCACGGTCGCGCTCTTCTCCCGCACAATCCTCGGCACTGCGGGGTCAGCGATCGCGACCATCATCTTCGCTCTCGTCGCCATTTACTACGCCGTGTTCGAAGGCTCGATCGTCGCCTACGCCTTCCAGGTGGCATTCGGCGGTGAGATGTGGATGTGGTACCTGATTGTCGTGGCGTACTCCACACCGCTGATTCTCGGTGGTGCCCGCCGATTCCTCGACAAGCTCAACGGATGGCTCTTGCCGATCTACGTCGGCGGGCTCATCGCAGCCGTCGTATGGGCCGGTGTGCAGTACGGCTTCAGCAGCACCTGGCTCACCCAGCAGCCTGAATCGGGACTGGCCGTGACGATGGGTGGTCCGGGCTGGCTCGCCACCTTTGCCGCCTACATGGGTGTGTGGATCATGATGATGTTCACCATTGATTACGCCGCTCTCGGCAAGCGCCAGGATACGAAATTTCACCAGCGCTGGAGCTTCGGTTGGGCGTTCTACATTCTCGCCTACGGTTTCAGCGCCTGCGTCGGCATCTTTCTCACCTTCACCATCCCCGGACTTGAGGCGTCGGAGACGGGAATCGCCGGCGGCATCGTTTCAATGATGGGGATTCTGGGACTCATCGTCGTTTTCGTCTCCCAGACCCGCATCAATACCGCCAACTACTACCTGGGCGCTGCCAACCTCAAGTCCTTTGGCGAACGGGTCTTTCGGATCAAGCTGCCCAACCTGGTGTGGGTGCTGACCTCATCGGTGATCATCTTTCTCCTGATGCTCCTGCCCATCGTGAAGTACATCCTGCTGGCGTTGGCCTGGCAGGGCGTGCTGGTCACAGCCTGGGTCGCGATCGCCGTGACCCACATTCTGATCACCCGCGGACTCGGCCAGGAACACGGAATGCTTGACGACGTGCACTACCGCAAGTTCAACAACTCGGGACTCATCGCCTGGGTTATCGCGACCGTGACCGGCATCATCATGCTGCAGTTGGGCCTGCTCAACCCCGACCTGGCCGGTGTCGGCGCCACGTGGGGCCCCATCTTGACGGCCGTTGTGGCATCCGCTGTCTATGCCTTGCTGTGGAACACCACGACGGCCAAGTCCGCGCTGGTGACGACGGTCGCCTAGCAGCAGCACCGTCTGCTTGCGCTGCCGACCGGCGGGGGAACGCCCTTGGGCGTTCCCCCGCCGGTTTATTTTTCGCCCAGATCAACCAACCGCAGAGCGATGAGGCACGTCGCCTGGCCCTCGACGGAGCCCAGGTTCAGGCGCAGCAGGGTCTCGATCTTTCGCAGTCGGTAGTTCAGCGAGTTGCGGTGAATGAACAGGGCGCTGCAGGTCTTGGACGGCTGCGCGTCATTGTCGAGATAAGCGCGCAGAGTCTCGACCAACGGGCCGGCACGTTTCAGATCGTGTTCCCAGAGCGGTGCCAGAAACTTGCGTGCCGCTTCTTTCGCTCCGCGCCCAGCGGTGGCGGTGACGACGGCGCTGAGGCCCAGCTCCGGGGCGAGCTGGGGGCGGTCGATCCCTTGCACGAGCTGGAGTGCGTGCACAACAGACAGTCGAAGCTCAAACAGACTCAGTGTCGGCCCCTTCACAACCAGCGGTTGCCGGTCGTGAATGTGCAACAGCCGCTCGACGGCCTCGTCGAAGTCCATGCGTGGGTTCTGCGCAAAGGCGACCAATCGGTCGCCGAACTCGGTAACTCGAAGCGTCTGAAACTTCTCGTGCAGGGCAACTCGCAACTGCCAGGACGTCGACGCCAGCTCCCCACTCATATCCGCGACCAGAACGGATGTTGCCACTCGCGCATCCAGGCCGATGTCGACAAACGCTCGCCTCACGTCAAGGTGGGTAGCTTCCTCCCAGGACTCGCACGCGATCACAAAGTTCTTGATTTCGTGCTGACGGCTGGCATCGACGATCACGGACCTGTTGAGCTGCAGCGCGATGATGGAGGCGACCGGACCCAGGAGGGAGGCGAGCTGACTCTCGCTGTCCTTCTCTCTAATGGCCAGACGGCAGGGATTATTGAGACCCATCGGCAGGGGAATGCTCAGCACCCCCACTTGAGGCTTCGTCCTGATTCCGGTCGTCCAGGTTGCGAGCGCCGGATACTGGGCGATGACCGTGCCGTAGGCGTCGTACACGGCCAGGGGTGACTGGATCACGTTGAAGACGGTGGCCAGCAGGGTGACAACCTCGGCATCCTGGTTAGCCAGACGGGCGCACTCGTCGGCGAGGGTCCAGCCCCGATTGACCACGGCCAGACGCTCCGCTTGCATGAGGCTCTCGATGAAGCGATTCACCTGCAGCGGAGGAACCGCCGCTGGAACCTCCAGCAGCGGGACATCATGCTTGGTGCAGGCGCCGATGAGGCCGGGCGGCAGGGCACGATGGGCCATCCCGGTAGCGAAGACGATGGCCGAGACGGGCACCTCGGCGAGGCGTTCCACGAAAGCATCCCAGGTGCGTTCGTCGGAAAAGTTCATACCGATTCCGCTGGTGAGCAGGAGTGAGTGTGGATCCAGGAACGGTGTGGGATCCATGAGTTCGGTCGGTGCGCATCCGCTGAGCTCGGTGGCCAGGCGCAGTTCCGACGACGGCGTCTGCAACAAGAGCTGCAGGGATCGCTCCAGGAGCAGGTCGACCACGCGCATCTCGAGTTCCATTCTCTAGGCGGTTTGCACAAAGTTTTTCGCAAGCTTAGTGCAGATGCCTACTGGGCCGTGCTGTCTCGGGCCCGTAGCGTGGAGTTATGGACGACGTGAACAGCAACTCGAACATCACCCTGAATTCCGATATGGGGGAATCTCTCGGCATTCACAGCTTTGGCAATGACGAAGCTCTTATGCGGCTGGTCGACGTGGCGAACGTTGCGTGCGGCTTTCATTCCGGAGACCCGGACGCGATGGAAGCCACCGTTCGGCTCGCCAAGGAGCACGGCGTGCGCGTCGGAGCGCACCCTGGGCTGCCCGACCTGGTCGGCTTCGGACGGCGCGAGATGAAGCTCATGCCCTCCGAAGTGGAATCCATGATTCGATACCAGGTTGGCGCGCTCGTCGGTTTTCTGCACAAGTACGACCTGCCCCTCAACCACATCAAGCCGCACGGTTCCCTGTACGGAATGCTTGCCCGTGACGAAGCGCTCATGCAGGGAGCGGTCGCTGTCGCCCAGTCATACGGCGTGCCCATCTTCGGTTTGGCCGGAAGTGCCCATCAGGCGGTAGCCGAGCGGGAGGGCGTCGAATTCGTCGCCGAACTCTACGTGGACCTTGACTACAACGCCGAGGGAGGGCTGATCATTCAGCGGCGCCCCGAGAATACCGACCCACAGAAGGCAGCGGCCCGCGTGCGCCGGGTACTCGAGGACGGCAAGGTGCTCGCTAACGATGAAACGATCCTCGAAATCCCCTTCGGCTCCATTTGTATTCATTCGGACACCTCAAATTCACCGGCTGTTGCCCAGGCCGTGCGCGAGGCGCTCGGCCGGTAAATCCGCGCACCCCACCCCACCCCAGCCCGACGAAAGTGAACCCATGAGCCACCAGATCATCTCCCCCCTTCCCGGCATCTTCTACCGGAAGCCGGGCCCTGGCAAGGAACCCTACGTCAATGAAGGCGACACGGTCTCGGCCGGCCAGACCATTGGCCTCGTCGAGATCATGAAGCAATTCAGTGAGGTTCGCGCCGAATTCGACGGTGTCCTCGAAAAATTCGAACTTGAAGACTTCGGGGTCGTCAACCCCGGTGACGTTATCGCCATT
Organism: Cryobacterium sp. TMT1-66-1; assembly: GCF_004403435.1. Lineage (NCBI taxonomy): Bacteria > Bacillati > Actinomycetota > Actinomycetes > Micrococcales > Microbacteriaceae > Cryobacterium > Cryobacterium sp. TMT1-66-1. Next base: position 5,734 of record NZ_SOGP01000025.1, on the reverse strand, counting down.
ACGTCTTGACTGCCTCCGGGGTGGCGCTGCGGCACCCTCCTTACCTTTGAACGTTTCCCTCGACTCACTGGAAGAGCCAATGAAGAAACTCCTCATCGCCAATCGCGGCGAAATTGCCGTTCGAATCATTCGCACCGCCCGAGAAATGGGCATCGTGACCGTTGCCGTCGTGAGCGAAGCTGACAAAACATCCCTAGCCGCTGATCTCGCGGATGAGGCGATCGTGGTCGGGCCGGCTCCCGCCGGCCTCAGCTATCTCAACCACGACGCCGTGCTCAAAGCAGCCCTCGACAGCGGCGCTGATGCCGTCCATCCCGGCTACGGCTTTCTATCGGAAAATGCTGAATTCGCTCGCAAGGTGATTGCTGCCGGGCTGACGTGGGTTGGCCCATCTCCGGAGTCGATCGAACTGATGGGTGACAAGTCTCGCGCACGCCGAGCCGCAATCGACGCCGGTGTGCCGACCCTTCCAGGCACGGAAACGGCGCTTCGCGACGATGACGACCTTGAAGCGATCGCGGCACGAATCGGTTACCCCCTCGTGGTCAAGGCCTCCGCTGGCGGCGGGGGGCGCGGCATCCGGTTGGTTGAAGACCCAGCACAGTTGCGCGGGACCGTCGAGATCGCGCAGGCCGAGGCGCTGGGCGCTTTCAACTCGGCTGACGTCTACTTCGAAAAATTTGTCACCAGGGCACGCCACGTCGAAGTGCAGATATTGGGGGACGGTGAGACCTTCGTGCATCTTGGAGACCGAGACTGCTCGATGCAGCGCCGGCAGCAGAAAATTCTTGAGGAAGCACCCGCGCCCGGGCTACCAGACGAGGTTCGCGAACGGATGCGAGACTCCTCGGTTGAGCTGGCGCGCAAGGCGAATTACGTCGGCGTGGGTACGGTGGAATTTCTTTATGATCCGTTCAGCCATGAGGTCGCCTTCATCGAGATGAACACCCGTATCCAGGTCGAACACACCATCACAGAGGCCATTACGGGCATGGACCTGGTTCGTGAACAACTGCGAATTGCCGCGGGGGAGAAGCTCGATATTACCCAAAGTGACGTGACGTTCTCTGGCCACGCGCTCGAATTCCGCATCAATGCGGAGGACCCAGACAACAACTTCATGCCCAGCCCCGGCCTCATCAAGACCATGAACCTGCCCGGGGGAGCCGGCGTGAGGGCCGATTTCGGCTTTATCTCCGGCAAGACCGTGGCTCCGTTCTACGACTCCCTCCTGGGCAAGATCATTGTCTGGGCGCCAACCCGTGAATTGGCCATCGCTCGGTCGGCGCGCGCCTTGGACGAAGCACACATTGACGGAGTCAAATCGACGATTGGGCTGCTCAGTTCCCTCGTGACGCTGACCGATTTCGCGGACGTCAAACACCACACCAAGTACATCGAATCGTTTCTGGACTCAACGATTCCGGACTCAACGGGAGATGCCGAATGACGCAGCAGACCACAGCCCGATACACATGGGGCGGCGATGAGTTTCTCTTCATTGAAATCGCTGAGGGCATGTCGCTCGAAGCAAACTTCATCTCAAACAGCATCGCCAATGCTTTGGAAGCGCGCGAGCTCGCGGGGATCGTGGATATCTGCCCGGCCAACGCCTCGCTACTGGTGCGGTTCGACCCGGATATTCTGCCCTGGCAGGAGCTCGAAAACGTGGTGCACACGCTCGAGGACGAGGTGCGGGCCTCGACCGACAAGGTACTCGAAACACGCATCATCGAGATTCCGGTCTGGTATAACGACCCGTACACGAATGAAACCGGGGCCCGATTCCGTGAGGGTTATCACCAGCGGCCCGAGGGCAACGACCTCGACTATGCCGCCGAGGTCAATGGACTGGCCAATGCCGAGGAGTTCATCAAGCGGCATCACGAATCACCCTGGTTGGTTTCCATGGTGGGTTTTGTCGCCGGTCTCCCTTTTCTCTTCCAGCTAGCCCCGCGCGAGCAACAACTCGAGGTGCCCAAATATCTGAGCCCCCGTACGGACACGCCAGCGCTGACCGTGGGCTATGGCGGCTGCTTCAGCTGCATCTACTCGGTGCGCGGCGCCGGCGGCTACCAGATGTTCGGGATAGCGGCCGCTCCGATCTTTGACCCGTCCCAAACGTTGGGCGATTTCTCCGACTTTATGATTTTCTTCAAACCGGGGGACATCGTGAAATTCAAGCCAATCGACGAAACGGAGTATCGGCGCATCCGCGCCGAGGTCGGCGCCGGAACCTTCCGGTATCGCCAGGCACCAATCGCGTTCGACCTGGGTGAGGCCTTGACCGACCCCGACGGTTACAAGTCGTCACTCTTGGAGGCACTCAATGGCATTTGACATTCTCGAACCCGGCCTCTCCACCACCGTCCAAGACCAGGGACGAATCGGTTACTACCGGTTTGGCATCCCGCAGGGTGGTTCGATGGATCAGTATTCGGCCACCTTGGCCAACCGGCTCGTCGGCAATACGGCGCGCGAGGCAGTGCTTGAGTGCACCTATATCGGCCCCAAACTGATTTCCACGACCGATGCCATCATTGCCGTGACCGGTGCGCCGGTGGACGTCTTCGTCAATGGGGAACTCGTACCCGAATACGAACGACTCGAGCTTCTCGCCGGTAATGAACTGAAGTTCGGTGTGATCAAGGGCGGCACGAAGTATTTCATCGCCGTGCACGGCGGAATCGATGTTCCCGAAGTGCTCGGTTCGCGGTCGACCTATCCGATCGGAGCGATCGGTGGGGTTGACGGGCGTGCGCTCGCCGCGGGTGACCTCGTTCCGGTCGGCGCAGCGATCGACAACGGCTTGCCTGCGCTGCAGTTCATTGAAATCAAGGACCGTCCGGCCTTCTCCAAGGACGTGACTGTGCGGGTTATGCTCGGACTGTACGACCACCTGCTCTCTCACACGGGACTGGACAGCTTGCTAAATAGCGAATGGGTGCTCACTCCGGTGGCCGACCGCATGGGTCTTCGCTACAGCGGACCCGGTGTGGAATGGAAGGACCGCGAACAACCGTTTGGTGCCGGTCAGGACCCGTCCAACATCGTTGACGCCGGGTACGCCGTCGGCTCCATCCAGATTCCCGGAGGCACCCAGCCCATCATTCTGCATCGGGACGCCGTCTCCGGCGGGGGCTACGCCATGGTCGCCACGGTTATCTCCGCGGACATGGACCTGGTGGCCCGCTGTTCTCCAGGCACGAAGACCCACTTTGTGGCCGTGACGATGGAGCAGGCGCTCGCTGCACGGGCGGCAAACACTGTCCGGGCTGCCAGGATCTGGTCGTAGCGGCCCACCGTGAGCTGGGCGCAGGCTGGGTAGCTGGGGGCATGCTCGATCGTGCGCCCGGTTGCGGAACCGGCGCCCGCCCAGGTTCGGCGCGACTTCTGAGGCGATGCCTGCTCGATTAGGCTGACCCCCTGAGCAATTCAGAGGCCAATCCCGACGAGATGCTGTGCGAGTCCGCCGCTCCGAGTGGCAGCGTCGAGATCCTGGCACCACGCGACGTTCCCCTCGGCGGGCTGCGCGCCATGAACGTGCGGCGCACCCTTCCCCAGCGCCAACGTTCCCTGATCGGCGCGTGGTGTTTTCTCGACCATTACGGTCCCGACCCGGGTCAGCGAGATGGGTGGAATGCGCGTGCCGCGGCATCCGCATACCGGCTTGCAGACCGTCAGCTGGTGGTTCACCGGAGAAATCGAGCATCGCGATTCGGTCGGCTTTCACGCAATCGTTCGCCCCGGAGAACTCAATCTGATGACGGCCGGCCGCGGGATCAGCCACTCCGAGTTCTCCACCCCCGACACCACCGTTTTGCACGGTGCCCAATTGTGGGTGGCGCTGCCCAAGGGCGCCCGCCAGATGGAGCCCACCCTCGAGCATTTTCGCCCCGAACCCGCGCACGGCGAGGGCTGGACCATGCGGGTCTTCCTCGGTTCACTGGGCGGCAGCACGTCGCCGGTCGTCACGCACACTCCGCTGCTCGGGGCCGAGATTCTGCTCCAAGCGGATGCCCGCCTCACCCTGCAGACCGACCCGTCGTTTGAGCACGGTGTGCTCGTTGACATGGGAGATCTCACCGTCGACGGCACTCCGGTAGCGAAGGACCACCTCGTGTACGCCGGCGTCGGTCGGTCGACACTGACGCTGGTCGCTGGCGCCGAGCCCGTGCGCGTTCTGCTCATTGGCGGCGCGCCCCTGGGCGAACAGATTCTGATGTGGTGGAACTTCGTGGGTCGCAGCCACGAGGAGATCGTCGCCTACCGCGCCCAATGGCAGACGGAGATCAGGGCTGCCGACTCTGCGGTCGCCGGTGCTGATTGTGGTGGGGCCGCCGAGCCGCGCTTTGGCAGTTTTCCCGCCGGACAACCCGACCCGATTCCTGCCCCGCCTCTTCCCACGGTGCGCCTGCGCCCGCGCGGCTAGCCGGATCGGCCCCCAATACCACCATGCTAGAAGCGGATGCCGCAGCCCCGGCCCTATGAGTGGACGCACGGTCCTGCGGAGGGGAAACCTTGCATGCCTGCATTGATCTGGTTGCGCTGATCTGGTTGCGCTCATCCGGGTGCGGTCTCGACGTCGGCGTTACTTGTTCCAGTTGGGTTTCTCGGTGGGGGTGGCGGCGCGGTTTTGTCCGGCGGGGCGCCAGGTTTGGGTGGGGTCGAACAGGAGCGGGCCTCGTACCCAGGGGCGTCCGTCTCGGATGTCGATGTCCCAGCCGGAGGTGTCGATGCTTGAGTGGGCGGCGTTGCAGAGAAGGACTGCGTTGTCGATGTCGGTGAGGCCGCCTTTCTGCCAGGGGAAGACGTGATGAGCCTGTGCCAGGTGGGGTGGCACGGTGCAGCCGGGGATGATGCAGCCGCCATCGCGGGCGGCCAATGCTCGGCGTTGACTGGCGCTGAAGAACCGGTTGCTGGTGCCGAGGTGGAGGATTTNACCGGTTGCTGGTGCCGAGGTGGAGGATTTTGCCGGTGTGGCCGAACAGGATGGGTTGGTAGCCGCCGGCGCAGATGAGTTCGTCGACTTGGTTGGGGGTGAGGGGGCCGTCGATGCCGTCGATCCAGCCGGCGCCGCGGCCGTCGAGGAGGTCGTTGATGTTGATGTGCACGAGCACGGTGGGGGCGGCTCCGCCCATGGTGGGGGTGTCGGGGTGCCGGGCTGCGGCTTCGAACACGGCGCGGAGGATGCTGGCTTGTTTTTCGTTGCGGGAGCGGGTGTCGTCGGGGTGCTGCGGGCACGGACCGTGCGGGTCGGGGCTGAACTCGTCGGGACTGTGCGGGTCGGGGCTGAGCGGGTCGGGTGGGTCGGCGCCGAGCGTGTCGCTGGCCTCCATTTTCGCACCCGCCTCGCCCGCCTGGCCAATTTCGGTGGCTTGGCCCGCCGCAGTGGCGTCCCGCGCCTCGCCGGCCGCTTCTTGTGCCGCTTCGTTGTCGTCTGCGTGGGCGAGGTCGGTCTCAGTGAACGCGACCCGGGCACGTGGAGGGGCGTCGGAGACTCGGGCCGTGCCGGACGTCGTGCCGGACGTCGGGGTTTCGGGGGCGCCGGGAACCGGGTTGGCCGCGGCGGCGGACAGGTACGCATCACTCAGTTGACCGGCACAGACGTTGCCGATGATGGCGCGGTCGAGGGTGGTGAACCAGCCGTTGAGGCTGTAACCGCCATTGCTGAGAGTGCCGAAGGTGAGCCAGCTGCGCCGCTCGGTCGGGGCCTCGCCGGGCGCAGTGCCGT
>NZ_SOGP01000019.1:0-60031 GCF_004403435.1 Cryobacterium sp. TMT1-66-1 | reverse complement strand
GGAGACCGTAGCGCTCGAGGGATTGGTCGCATCGATCGGCACGGTCGGTGACGCGTATGACAATGCGGCCGCCGAGACCGTGATGGGCCTCTACAAGAACGAGGCCGTCGCGAAGAACTCACCCTTCGTCACCGGTCCGCTGAAGACCCTCGCCGACGTCGAGAAACTCACCTTCGACTGGCTCGACTGGTACAACAATCGGCGTCTACACAGCGCCCTGGGGAACATGCCGCCGGCTGAATATGAGCTCCACTATTACGCTGGGACAAACGGCCCGATAAATATCGAAGCCGCCAACAAAACGGCGGCATGAAACCCGGGACGGTTTAGCACTCGTTTTCCGCCGGGCAATATGGCGCTGTTCGCGGTGGGACGTGCGGCTCCGAGACCGGCCGGGACCCGGCTGACGGAGAGATAGCTAACGACGATCCCGGCCAACGCCTTATCGGAATCAACCGTGAGGATCCTCGGCTTGGGCGGTGCCGCATTCCCGCTGTCCTGCAGCAACGTTTGCCCGCACCCGGGACACGTGTAACGGTGCACCTGCATGAGCAGGATCGTCGGCCGCTACCCCAATGGTTCATGCGCGAGGGACGGAAGGCTGTGTCGCGTGTCACGCCCCGGCAGCCGCAGTGGTGGCACCAATCGTCACGCTCGACGACGCGGCACTTGATTGAGCATCGCACGACCGCAGTCGAAGTGCTGGCCGACGGCTCGCAGGCCGACCCCATCCAGATGGCAAAGGTGGTCAGATCCGGGTTCAAAAAGTAGTCAGGACAGGTCGACGCATTCCTGTTGGGCAATGTAGGAACCTCTGTCATCCGAAGGCCTCGAGCTCTTTCAGCCCAACGACTCGCTCATTACCCTCACCTCCACTACGCTCTCAATTTCCGATAGCCATCAATGTTCCGCCACATTTTGTATCCATGGGGTGATTCAGATGCTCCGCCAAATTCTCTTCCCCGGCAGGCCCTCCGATGGACTTGCTCAAGAACATTGCTAGGCAGGCCCAAAATTCCGGGAGGGGCACCCGCTGCCTGTCGAGAAATGGGTATTTTCAGTCTGTATCGTCGCTGCTGATGCCGTCTTGTTCTCATTGCTATGATGACGAACGTGACAACTTTGGGGACGATTTTATTTATTGCGGCGGTTGTAATACTGATTTTTCGGCGTTCGGCCTACCCCTGGTTACTCGCAGTTGCTGCGGCCTTTCCGAATTCGGCCGCCATCGTTGTTAATGAGAATGCCCTTAGCCCCTTTTACTTTCTCGCCCTGCCGACACTTTTCTGGCTCCCGTCCATCGCTAAGCGGCTCTTAGGGCCGGGGAAAACGGCACTTACCGTTTTTGCAGTCTGGTCGATATTTATCACAGCATTCGGGCCCATTCTGTTTGCTGGAATTTTAGTACTGAGCCCGCGGAATGGCATTGACAGGGGAATTCTGGACCCAGCCAGGTTAGGACTAACGGTTTCAAATCTGGCTCAAGGTGCCTATTTGCTCATCGCCGTCGGCTTCGTCTATTTCGTCGTGAAAACTCGCTCATCTATCTTCTTGCCCGCTATGACATTCACCATAGGCACAATTCTCTCGTCGTCGAATTTTCTCATTGTCAACGCTGGAGGGCGCTGGCCAAGCGAATTATTCGACTCTGGAACATTGGCGTACACGAACGAGGACGTAGGGGGGATTTCGAGACTCCGTGGCGTATTTGCAGAACCATCCCTTCTGGCGGAGTTCTCTATCGCTGCGGCGGTGTATTTCTTCTTTCTATTTTTCTCAACCAAGGGATGGGTTCGATTCGTGTGCTTGGGAATGGCCGTGTTGGCTGGACTAAATTTGTCCGCTTCGATGACTGGCACCGGTACCGCCGCAGCATTGGTCGTGATTGCGGTGATAGCCATATATGGCGCTAAGAGATTCCTGTCCGGCGGCCAAGGAGTGCTCCTAGCGACAATGGTGCTTCTGATTGGGACCATGGCATCCTTGCTCTGGGCCGAGCGGGCGATAGACGCTATCAGTACGGTCGTCAACGAGAAGATCGGAAGCTATTCGCAGATAACACGGTCGAGTGCCGACCTGTTTTCATTGGGGGTGCTGAAGGACACCTACTTGCTCGGAGCTGGACTCGGGAGCAATCGACCTTCTTCGTTTGTCGCCATGTTGCTGTCGTGCGTTGGGATCGTAGGAATCCTCGCCTTTTTCTGGTTCCTGACTCGCCTCATCGGGCGAGCCGGGCGCACAACTAGAAGTCGCGCAATTTCATGGGCGCTTTTTGCCGTAATTGTAGCGAAGACCTTGGCAGCTCCGGACCTCTCATCACCGATTCTCTGGATCTTGATTGCTGGATGCGCGAATGAGTCCTGGGGCGTTTCCCGAGGCGCCCCTGACTTGCTCGACGTTTTAAGAAGAACGGAAGTAAGAAACCGTAAAGTTAGGCGAACGCTTAAGTCTCCGGTGTCCTAGTTGTGCGATTATTCCGTTGATTCAGACTACTGATAAGGGCAGCTCCGGCCCTTGCACGACCCCCTTCAATTGACACGTTACACACCACAACTACGAATCGTCTTCGTTGAGCATGCGGAAGATCAAGTCGAGACATCCATCAAACTCGGGCCCGCGGGTGCCAATGATTGTGGGTACGCACTCACCTCCGTGAACTCGGGTTGACGATCAATCTGAAAAAATGCCGACGAAAATATACGTGCTCCGGCGGCGCAGTTCCATAGCGAACTCAAACACCGCCGGTCCGACGGGATATAATAAGCAGTGCGTTGCTGGGCGTCCTAAACAACTCGTGCAGCCGGTGAACCGCGCGCTCGCAGTCCGGCGGGGTCGACATCCGTTAGTCTCACAGATACGCGCATTGGTGTTTTGTTCGAATTGAGGGATGTCGGCATGAATTTTGATCTGGTGGTTGTTGGTTCCGGTTTTTTTGGGTTAACAGTAGCGGAACGTGCGGCCTCCGACCTCGGGCTTAAGGTCGTCGTGATTGACCGACGCAGTCATATAGGGGGCAACGCGTATAGCTCCTTCGAACTGGAAACCGGAATTGAGGTACACAATTACGGCGCCCACCTATTTCACACTTCAAATAAAGTGGTTTGGGAATACGTCAACAGGTTCACCAGATTCACGAATTACGAGCATCGGGTCTTCACGAATTTCAGCGGTGAGGTGTTCCCGCTGCCGATCAATCTGGGTACCATTAATCAGTTCTTTCGAGCCGCGTATTCCCCGGCCGAGGCCCGATCTCTAATAGTCAGTCAAGCTGCAGAATTTGCCTCGGGTATGAGTCAAAACCTTGAGGAGAAGGGCATCTCCCTAATCGGTCGGCCTCTATATGAGGCCTTCATTCGCGATTATACAGCTAAGCAATGGCAGACTTCTCCAGTTGAACTTCCTGCGGAGATTATTAGCCGATTACCGGTCCGATATAACTACGATAATCGCTACTTTAATGACACGTACCAGGGCCTGCCAATTGACGGGTACACTTCTTGGATTGAACGGATGGTAGATCACCCCAACATTGAAGTCCGGCTAGACACCGATTTCTTCGACGATGTGCAAGAAATCAACCGACAGTCCGTGACAGGTCGCATACCGGTCGTATATACCGGTCCGCTCGACCAATACTTCAATTACGAGGGCGGTGAGTTGACTTGGCGCACGCTCGATTTCGAGCAGGAAGTTCTTCATATCTCGGACTTCCAGGGAACGCCTGTCATGAACTACGCGGATGCCGCCGTGCCTTATACACGCATTCACGAGTTCCGTCATTTTCACCCTGAGCGAGCACACTACCCGGCCGACAAGACCGTAATTATGCGGGAGTATTCCCGCGCAGCGACGCGGGCGGACGAACCCTATTATCCGATCAACACCGCAGAAGATCGCAGGAAGTTGAGCGAGTATCGGGTTCTTCAAGGGGGGGAGGCTGGCGTTTTTTTCGGAGGGCGGCTTGGGACGTACCAGTATCTAGACATGCACATGGCAATAGGCTCGGCTTTAAGCATGTATCAGAACAAGTTGAAGCCGTTCTATAAAAGCAATGCAAGCAGAACTTCTTCTAGATAAGGGCGCTGCTAAAATCGCACCTATAAACTTAGGAAAGGAGATGATTTCGGTTTCTGGTTTGAATCACTAAATATCTCGGTTCAATCAATGATAAACAACTACTTCGTTCTTGAGTCTTGAGTCTTGAGTCTCGAGTCTTGAGTCTTGAGTCTTGAGTTAGACGAAAGAAAGGGAACGAGTGCGCGCGTTAGCAGGTCGACTTAGCGGTTTCGGCTCAGCCGTTCTCCTTTCTGCCTTCGTACAGCTGCTAACCATGCCTATCATTATTTCGACTGTAGGCGGACCGACTTGGGCTAGCTTAGCGGTCGCTCAAGCTATAGGATCAGTATTTGCAGTGATTGTCGCATTTGGATGGGGAGTAACTGGCCCCGGAATGATTGCCAGTGCAGGTGAACAGTTTCGACATAGTATTTATGCCGATTCCATTAAGGTCCGGCTGGTGCTATTTGGGATTTTGGCTCCGGTTGCGGTGGTCGTTATCTCAAGCATTGCCATCCGTGAAGAGGCAGCCAGTTCGATTTATGGTCTATCTATGATGGTCGCCGCTCTTGGAGGTGCATGGTACTTCGTCGGTGAAAAGAAGCCGGGACCCCTAATACTTCTGGAGACGCTACCCAGGGTTTTTGGTGTGCTGATTGGAACTCTCATTCTTGCGTTGGGAGGGTCTCTCCTTTGGTTTGTACTTGCGCAGATAGTTGGTGCTGGGGTTGCTGCCTCGTGTTCGGCAGCCGTGATATTGCGTTCCAGCGGAAAAGCTTCTGCGGTGCGGGCAAAGCGCTTCTTCCCTTGGTATAGCCTGCGAGATCAAATATCCGGGGTAGTCACCGCGTCGACTGCCGCGCTCTATGTCAATGCGCCACTCATCTTTGTCACGTTGCTCGTTCCGGGGTCAGCTCCGATGTACGCGGTCGCGGACAAATTGATGAAATTGGCGCTGGCCGCCTATGGTCCCGTTACGCAGGTGGCGCAAGGCGCCGTGGGTAGCGAAGACCGTATGCTACTGCGACAGAGAACGATACGTGCGATAAGGATCTCAATTCCGCTCGCGCTTTCCCTAGGTATAGGGTTCGCGATGTTACTCCCGTTCGGTGTTGCATTGATGTCTGCTGGATCGGTTGTTACAGGTTTTGGACTATCGGCTCCCCTCGGTATCGCTTTTGCCTGTATCGCACTCTCGCAGGTCACCGGGTTAGCTTGCCTTGTCGCTTTGGGGAGGTCACGTGTAGTCGCAATGAGCACCGTTATGGGTGCGCTGGTTGGACTGCCGTTGCTGATCGTTGGCGGGACCTGGCTCAACGTGGATGGAATTGCATGGGCCGTGGCTACTTCGGAAGGCATAGTCGTCACACTTCAGCTCGTGGTTCTCTCCAGAATTCTCAGGCTTTCAAGGCGTATTGACGATCGATGAAGTAGGCGCAGAATTCGGACGACGTTCACGAGCACCTGAGACTCACCCTCACCGTCACCGCGTAATTTGTCAAGGCGAATGAGGCCAGTGGGAGTTTAGGCGGCTAGTTCGAGCCCGTCGTTCTCGGTGGGTTTGTCGGCTGGTTTGTTGATCCATGCCGTAGCGGGAATGGTCAGAATCTTTGGTGCGTGGCTGGTGCTGAATCGCTCGGGGAAGCGTGCCCTGGCCGCGTCCAGCGTCGCTGCTCGTTCGATGGCCTTCGCCTCGGCGAGGCCGTAGTGCACGTCGGCGGGCGTATTGAGGCCGATCCCGGAATGGCGATGCTCGTGGTTGTAGCCATCGACGAACGAGGCCATGAACAGCTTCGCGTCGGCGAGGGAGCCGAAGCGTTCGGGAAACGTCGGAGCGAATTTGAGGGTCTTGAACCACGCCTCGCTGTAGGGATTATCGTTACTCACCCGCGGCCTCGAATGCGACTTGGTGACCTCCAGATCCGACAACAACGCCGCGACCGTCTTGGACGTCATCGACGTGCCGCGGTCGGCGTGAACGACCTGCGGGACCCCATGAATACCGAAGATTTCCTTCATCATCTCCACCGCCAACTCGCCCGATTCCGACGCGTGAACATACGCGCCGACGATGTAGCGGGAGTAAATATCGATCATCACGTAAGCATCGAAGTACTTCCCCTTGACCGGGCCAGCGAGTTTCGTAATATCCCAGCTGAGTACCTGGCCTGGTCCGGTGGCGATCAATTCGGGGATCGCCCGTGCCAGATGGCGTGCCAGTCGGCGACGGTCCTCGACCTGCAGATTCTCGTTCAACACCCGATACATCGTTGAAATGGAGCACAAGTAGGTGCCCGCGTCCAGCAGCTGGGCGTAGATCTGAATCGGTGGCAGATCCACGAACGAGTCCGAATTGACGACGGCGAGAATCTGCCGACGGTCGGCATCATCGATCCTGTTCGCCGGGATCGGCGCCGGCCCGGCCACCGGGATGCGCGGTTTCCTGGTGGCGTCGCCCGAGGGATCCCGACCAGGTCAGCCGCGACGCGAGTCGAGATCCCTCGGCTGGCCAGTTCGCGGTAGGCGGTCATTACGGCAACGCGCACGGTGTTTCGTCCCGCGAGCTCTTCGAAAGACTTTCGAGTAGCTCGTGCATTTTTGACATGATCTCCAACGCCACCCCCGTCGTCTCCAGACGCTGCTCGGTCTTGCTCAACTGGCGACGCAACCGGGCGATTTCCGCTTGCTCCGGCGTTAACCGGCCAATCTTCTCCTTGGGCTTCTTCCCCGCAAGAACACCGGCGTCACGCAGCTTGCGCCACTCCGTGATCTGCGAGGAGTACAACCCTTCAGTGCGCAGATACGCGCCACCCTCATGGTCCTTGATCGCCGCGTCATACGCAGCCAAATGGGCAAGCTTGTGCGCTGGGGTGAACGACCTCCTCGAGGTCGGACCACCAGCTCGCGGTCCGGAACTACTCATATAACTATCGTCGCGCACGGCGATCAAAGACGGGCTGGACATGGAGATGATTCCTGATTCTCGCCCTACGTCAAACGGCGGACTTGCTCTGAGCTACTGGCCTCACCCAACCCTGACGATAATGATGAGAAGAGTCTTGAGGCTGCGTGACTCTAATCCTGACTGACGTCCTTCCGAGGATTGTCTTTTACGTGATCTGTCCGCGGTCTCAAGGCTGCTCAAGGTGCGCTGGCCAGGCGGACATGACTTTATAGGAGCCTGAAGCGAATTCCCATTACCGTCTTGTCTGCCCACCTGGCCAACGTGCCCATCTTTTACCCAGATGGACGCGAAGGAAAGGCAACTTCATCATGGCAACAGAGATACCGAATGTCATCGTCGGCGTCGACACGCACTCCGATACTCACTACGTCGCCATCATCGACGAGCACGGCAAACACCTTGCTGCTGAAGAATTCCTGGCCGTCGGATCTGGTTATCGGAAGATCCTCTCGTTCATCACCAACTTCGGTCTGGTCATCGGTGTGGGCGTCGAAGGGACCGGCAGTTATGGGGCTGAACTGAGTCGAGTGCTGAGGACAGCAGGGCTGCCCGTCCACGAGGTCAACCGACCCAACCGTCAAGCGCGGCGCCTACGCGGAAAATCGGATCCTTTGGACGCCTACCAAGCAGCGGAATCAGTCCTAGCGGAACGAGGCACGTCGACGCCGAAAACCAAAGACGGCCCCGTCGAATGCCTCCGCGTCCTCCGCGCCGCTCGCACCTCCGCGATGAAGGCCCGCACCATCGCCATCAACCAGATCAAGGGAATCCTCGTCTCCGCTCCCGAGCACGTGCGCAGCAGGTTTCGCGCCCTGACGAGTTCCCAACTCATCCCGGCGTTGGAGCGCTCCCGTCCAATGGGAAACCTCACCGACCCTGACACCGCAACGGCCCTCACTTTAAAGAAACTCGCCGCCCGCTACCAATTTCTCGAGCGGGAGATTCTTGACACCGATAAAGCGCTGGCAGAGATCCTCCGGAACTGCGCGCCGCTGTTGCGGGACGTCCCCGGCGTTGGCATCGAAGTAGCGAGCCAACTCCTCGTCATCGTCGGTGATAACCCCGAACGCATCGCCACTGGAACGCAGTTCGCGGCCCTTGTCGGCGTCGCCCCCATTCCAGCGTCATCCGGCAAGACGAGCCGGCACAGGCTCAGCCGCGGCGGCGACAGAGCAGCCAACGCGGCAATCCACCACGTCGTCGTGTCACGCCTCGCGACCGACTCACGGACGAGCGAATATGCGGCCCGACGAACGGCTCAAGGCAAGACCAAGAAAGAAATCATGCGCTGCCTGAAACGATACGTTTCCCGGGACCTCTACCGTCAGCTCACCAACCCGCAAGCGGCGCCCACAGTCACCGACCTACGCCCCGCGCGCCAAGAACTCCACATCACCCTTCGCGAGGCTGCAGGCCACTTCAACACCTGGCCTGGCACCCTGTCCCGAATCGAACGAGGACTCAGCCGAGACGACAACCTCGCCGGTCAACTCCGAGATTGGCTCCACGAGCAAAGAGAAGCCCAAAATATCAATTGACAGCTATAGGAGCATCACGTAAGGCCCTCGCACTCGCACTCGGACTCGCACTTCTACTCTCTCGGTGGCGCAGTTGTGGCTCAATATTCTTCGTGTCAGTACCGGTCTTGAGAGGGTTCCTCTTCCGATATGCTGACGAGTGCGATGCGACATTTTATTATGATTAGTCAGGAATCCGATCGTGGAAAACGACCCGTTGCAGGGGGTCAGCGAATCGGCTAGTGGCGCCCATCGTTCGTGGAACGGCGCGTACTCAGTTATCGAACAACGAAGCGCCGATCTGTTAGGTGCGTTCATTGCAGTGTCAATCTGTATTTGGCATCCACTGACCGCATTTGCGAAAAACACATCATTTCCTACGGAGATGGCGTCTAAACAGGACGACCGCGGCTCTCAAATTGTCTGAGTGAGAGCTACTGTCACTTTTCTTGAATTGTTGGAGAGTAGAAGGAGTAGAAATGACCGTTGCGGCCTTAGTCGTCTCACATAATCGAGTTGAACTCCTGCGCCGCTGCCTCAGTGCGATCTTGGTTCAATCGCCCGCCCCTGATGAGGTCATTCTGGTCGACAACGTTTCCACAGACGGTTCTGTGGATATGGTCCGGAATGAGTTCCCAATGGTGACGGTCATTGAAAGCCTTGCAAATCTCGGCGGGGCTGGAGGTTTTGCCTTAGGTATTGATATTGCCATCCAGCGCGGCCACAGTGCGGTCTGGATGATGGATGACGACGCTGAACCCACCGCTGATTCTCTCCGTCCCCTCGTTGATATAATGACCTTTGATCCAAGCCGGCCGCCGGGCTTTGTCGCTTCCACAGTTGTGGATGCGAATATGAAACTACTTGGGCATAATCCGCCCGAGATCGTAGACGGCTTCTTAGCGCTGCCAAATGATGCTAACGCATATCAGGCTCCTTACGCTTCATTTGTAGGAGTCCTCGTCAATCTTGACAGTGCCAAGCAAACATTTTTACCAATGACCGACTTTTTCATTTGGTATGACGATTTGGAGTACACATCTCGTCTTAGTGAGATTGCGGGGGGCGTTGTATGTCGAACAAGTTTGGTGATGCATCCCAATACTCCGCCTCGGCAGGATTCTGGGTCTCGCCTCATACCGCTTGTTCGCAATCGGCTCTGGACAATTCGAGATCCACTGCTTGCTTCAGTATGGGCAAAGAAGAGGGCGCTACGGCAGCTTTTGAAGCGAATTGTATTGGAAGGGTGCTATTCGAGAAATAAGTTTCAATATATCGGATACCTACGTCTCGCGCTTTGGCAGGGCTTGTTTTCACTCCCGTCCAAGCCGGTGATTGGTGAGATGGTAGCGGCATGGGAACACCGAATTTCAGCGCAAAGTCTCGAAATCTAAAGCGACCGAATTTTTGATCCCGACTTTGAGTCCGCTGGTTTCGAACGGCTTAGTTAGTCGAAATGGGATAGTAAATTTCGACTTGAAGTTGAAAGCGTAGCCGGGTGATTTATTTGGGATATGCGTTTCGTTGCGACCAGGCTAAGAAACCCTGGGCTAATTCGGTCACCGCGATCGAGTCCCTAGGTATCCACCCCGCGCCGCCGATTCGCGCTTACGGAGCGCGGTCACGGATAAGTTAGTTTAGGAGGCTAAAGCCAGCGAGCGTTTTGACTGAAAAAATTTGATATAGATGAAGTATTGCTGATCGGAATAACAGTAAGTAGCGATCAATGATCGCCGAGTTTCACTGGCTGTTTTCCTGAAAATCCCACCGCAATCCATTGGAAGAGAAGCAGCTAGACGAGGCTTCAGCAGCGGCGTGTGTACCTAGAGAATTTATTGTAGTTTATGCGTCTTCCGCGCCTCGTGCCGCCACCGTCGTCGATGACTGTCTATTGTTAGATGGACCGGGCAAGCGGACAAACTCCAACAGTCGCTTCAGTCGAGTTGATGCGGCTAAAACATTCTTCAAATTGAGGGTGTAAGCAACGTGGTAGGTATGGAAAACGTTCGTTCATGCCTCGTTTTTGTGAAAGCTGACTCCGTCAGTGTCAAGAGTGAACAGCGAGCCGTCAGTGTGCGGCGGTGAATAATCAGTCAGGGGCGGAAACAGGATGCTAGCAATCAACGGGAAGTGGCTCGGCCACTCACTTACAGGTACCGAGCGATATGCAACTGAAGTCACAAAGCGCATTGTCGCAGAGATGGGTTGCGAAGTCACAGTATTCGTGCCTAAGTCGGCGTCGGTCCCCTCATGGCTTGACTCGGCAAGAGTCATTAGGTCAAGATTTGACGGCATCGTATTTGAACAGTTCGCGCTCCCGCTCCTGTCTTTGAGATACCACTTGATAAATATAGGTGGCCCAGCTCCAGTGTTGAAGATGAGACAGACTGTTACGCTATTTGACGCGAGTGTATTTCGATTTCCAGAGACCTTTACGCGCTCGTTTGTGTTCTTTTATCAATTGATGTACAAACTAGTTGCGCATCGTGCAATAAATCTCGTGACTATATCCGATTTCAGCGCAAATGAAATTTCAGATGTAACGAAGATTGATGGCCGCCGTTTCACGGTGGCGCCATGTGGTAGCAACCATTTCTCTGGCCTTACTGCAGTAAAGCCAAATTTCGATGTTCCGGAATTTTTCGTTGTCTGCGTCGGAACACTGGCGGTACGCAAGAACTTGGTCCCTGTTGTGTCTGCACTCGTAATGGCCGACATCCCCACTGTTGTCGTGGGCGTTGCTGGCATTTCCAGTGTCTTTCGCAGCGGTCAAGTAGGCCTGGTTATGGACGAGTTGCTAACCGTTCCAGGGCGACTGCGGGACGAGGAAATTGCATGGCTATACGATCGCGCGTTAGCGCTTGTGTTTCCATCTGTTTATGAAGGATTCGGTCTTCCCATCATTGAAGCACAAATTCGTGGCTGCCCCGTTGTTTGTTCGAGTAGACCCGCTATGCGCGAAGTTGGTCGCCAAAGTGTCGAATACTTCAATCCAGAGTCACCTGGCGATGCAGTTGACTTGGTGCTTGAGCTCCAGGCGAACGCCGTGCATCGCGAGGAATTTATTCGGGCCGGAAAAGAGAATGCGGCTCGCTTCGACTGGGATCAAACTGCATCCGACATATTACGCGTTGCCCAAGCGAATCGACCGGTCAGCGGCGATCGACGCGCCCGACGCTGATGGAATCGACCAAATTGGTTCGCGAATGAATCCTCCAGAAACTATCGCAGTAACTCTAAATTGGCGCGATTTAGATCGCACGAGAAAGTGCCTGCGCAGCCTTCTCTCGGAACGGGGAGTTAGTCGGGTGATCGTATCCGACAACGAATCTGACGGTGCGTTGCGTGCTGCTTTGGTGCAGGAGACGCAGTTAGGGGAAATTGTAATCCTTGAAAATTCCAAGAACCTTGGATTTGCACGTGGGATCAATCCCGCCATCCGCGCGGCACTCGCGGGGGACGCCAAATACATCTTCATTATTAACAACGATGCTGTCGTTGAGAAAGGAGCCGTGGCTTCCCTAGTCGAGCTCATGGAACGAGACGAGAATCTAGGTTTGTGCGCTCCATTAATCATAAACACCGACAAATCGGTACAGTCTCGGGGCTCGAAGTTAGTGCCAATCTTGGCCGGTGTGCGTCCAATGCGGGAAGGTGGCCGGGACCCAGATTACGTGACGTGGGCGGCTGTCTTGGTCCGCACCGAAACATTCGTGGATATTGGTCTCCTCGACGAACGCTTCTTCATGTACTGGGAGGATGTTGAGTTTTGCCTTCGCGCATCTGGCGCGGGTTGGGGCCTTGCTGTGTGTGAAGACGCCGTTGTCGTTCACGAACTCTCGGCATCTGGTCGCTCAATTGGGTCAAAGGTGCGAACGTACTACGTCGCCAGTCTCGTACAATTTGTCTCAATGAGAAGTCGTGTCTGGCGGATTGGTCTCCTTGTCAGAATCGGTAAGCTTCTTTTTGCCCGCATTTTGCAGCTGGACCCCCGCGGAGTTCTTGCAGTGCTTTCTGGGATCAAAACTGGCAGGAGGTTGTCGCGATCGCCTGGGCAGGGACGGCCCTTCGCTCGACCATGATTCTAATTTACTAGTAGGGGAGTTCTTGGCGGGCCGGAGCAACGGCGAGTCATCATGTGTTCGGCGCTCAGACGCATGTGCCAGCACAAACGACTCTTCACCTTGTGGGATGCGTCCGTGCTATTTGACGGGCGGTGCGCATCTGCGGACACAGTCCTGCATGCTCTTAGCGCTCATGTACTAGTGTCGAATTTGGGGGATAGAAGTGAAACTACCCCTGCGTCATGGCCTGTAAGGGATGTGGCGGTAGTTGTGACTTTCTTCACTCTCCGTCGTGCAAAGAATGGAACTTGCTATGCCCCGTGCACTGATTACTGGAATCACCGGACAAGATGGTCTGTACCTGTCGGAACTTCTGCTCAGTAAAGGCTACGAGGTTTTCGGCCTGATTCGGGGGCAGAACAATCCCAAACTCGACCTAGTTCGCCAGACAGTGCCCGAGGTAAAGCTGATCAATGGTGATTTGACCGATGTCTCGAGCCTAACTCGTGTGCTCAATATTGCCCAGCCGGACGAGGTGTACAACCTTGGGGCTATATCTTTCGTGGCCTACTCTTGGGAAAACTCGTCAATGACATCGGATGTTACGGGAAAAGGAGTACTCAATATACTTGAAGCCACTCGCCTTTACGCCGGTAGTGACATTTCCAGGGTGCGTTTCTATCAAGCTTCTTCATCGGAGATGTTTGGAAAAGTCCAAGAAGTGCCGCAGCATGAGACCACGCTCCTATGGCCACGCTCTCCTTATGGGGTAGCAAAAGTTTTTGGGCATTACATGACCATAAATTATCGCGAGTCGTATGGCATGCACGCCAGCAGCGGTATCCTCTTCAACCACGAGTCTCCTCGCCGGGGGCCTGAATTCGTCACCCGCAAGGTCTCCCAGGCGGTGAGTCGCATCAAGCTTGGCCTGCAATCTGAATTGACGTTGGGTAATCTCGACGCAAAGCGCGATTGGGGTTTTGCAGGCGACTACGTCGACGCAATGTGGCGAATGTTACAACAACCGGTGGCCGATGACTATGTCATCTCAACTGGCGAGACCCATTCCATCCGTGACCTCTTAGACGTTGCATTTACAGCAGTTGGTATTGATGACTGGAGTCCTTACGTGCGGCAGGATCCTAGATTCATGCGGCCGGCGGAGGTCGATTTACTCATAGGTGATCCGAAAAAGGCCCGCGATGTCCTCGGATGGACCCCAACTGTTTCCTTCAAGACCCTAGTGCAGATGATGGTCGGGAATGATCTGGCCGAACAGTCTGCGCTGGTGCATTAGCGAATGACGAGGCCTCGGGCTCTAGTTACGGGAGTCACAGGTCAGGACGGGAGCTATCTTTCCGAGAGCCTTCAGGCCGTTGGCTGGGATGTCCATGCGCTAGTGAGAGCGGAGGACTTGAGAAATCCGCATCCGAGCCTGCTGTCGGTTAGCAGTCATTCGGGAGACCTAGCCGACTCCGTGTTCTTGGAACGACTCATAAATGAGACGGAACCGAATGTCATCTTCAATCTTGGCGGCATCAGCTCTGTGGCGTACTCCTGGGACCATCCAGTCGCGACTGGGCAGATTAGTGGGCTCGCAGTCGTAGCGCTTCTCGAAGCCGGTTGGAGATGTCAGGAACGCATCGGACGCGAGGTTCGCTTTGTGCAGGCTTCCAGTTCTGAAATTTTTGGAGACGCCAGAGAATCGCCCCAATCGGAACAAACACCAATTTCTCCAATTTCTCCATATGGCCTAGCGAAGACCTACGCACATCAAGCGGTAGCCATTTACCGAGCCAAAGGTATGCATGCGTCCTCGGGAATTCTGTATAACCACGAATCGCCGCGGCGCCCTTCAGCATTCGTGACCCGTAAGATCACCATGGCGGCGGCCGCGATTGCCAGTGGCTCAACCGACAAGTTATTGTTGGGAAGCCTTGATCTCAAGCGGGACTGGGGATGGGCACCGGATTACGTTGATGCTCTGGTGCGGATGAGCAATGCTGTCGTTCCTGATGACTATGTCATCGCTACCGGCGAGTCGCACTCTGTTCGCGAATTTGTGGCAGCAGCATTCAGCGCAGTCGGGATTGATGACTGGGAACGCGTTGTAGGAATTGATCAACGTTTTGTACGTCCGGCCGATCCGCAGGACATGCGCGGCAATTCGTCAAAAATTCGATCGGCACTTGGGTGGAGCCCAACCGTAAGTTTCGAACAAGTCGTTTCGCGGATGGTCCGACACGACGTGGAATTATTGAACGGTTGTCGTCGGGTTCGCTAAGCAATGTCATTGATTTAAGGCCAAACATCCAGGATGCGTATTTGAACAAAAGTTTCAAACAATCTCTGCCTAGAAATTCCAGCGGAGGCGCTATCGTTTCAAGGTTCTGCGTTTTTGTCGCTTTACGAATCGAGCGAATCAGGACGACAACTTAGCTCGCAAAGCTCTGGGCGGCCGTCGTGCGGGCAGACTGCGATTCCGACGACGCACCCGTTTCGTCTCGCACCCAATTTGTGAGAGCTTCGGTGAATACTGGTGTGTCGAATTCAAAGGCCCTTCGCTTGCAGTCTGCGACTTGCACATCTTGACTGAGCAGAAAAGCTTCTCGGACGCCTGAACTGTTCTTAAAATCATTGACGAGAGCTCCGGTGCGTCCATGCAGTACAGTCTCAGCAGCTCCGCCCGTGTCGAGTGCGATTACCGGCGTGCCTGTCGCCATTGCCTCGACGGGCACGATGCCGAAATCTTCGACCGGTGGAAAGATGAAAACTAGGGCTCGTCGGAACAGTTCGCGCAAGAGCGCCAGGGATGGCTGGATTACGAAAGTCACATCGCCACCTTGGTCGAGGGCGTACCTTCGCAAGAGCTGCTCTTGTGGACCGGAGCCGGCAATCACGACGGGCTGGTTGAGCGCTATGCCGGCGTCGATTACGTTCTCAAGTCGCTTGTAGGGAATGAAGCGAGAAGCACCGAGGACGAATTCCTTTGGTACGCCTTTGTCTAAATATTCGTTTTCCGCGTCTGTCAGTCCGTCAGCGGAATCATCGGCGAAAAGTTTCACATCAACGGGCGGATAGATTACCCGGGAGTCTTGGTGCCACGACGTCGCAATACGTGCACGAACGAAGTTGCTGATAGCGGCAATGGACTGGGCCTCTGCAGCGCGTTTACGATCCAAGTTTCGAAATATCGGAGAAACAGCCTTCACCAAGGGATTCGCTCCGCGCGCGTCAAGTTCTGGGTTCCAGATGTATCTCGCAGGAGTGTACGCGTACACAAGTTTCGGCGCTTCTCTTGCGCCACCGCTAAAGCGAGCATGGTGAGCAAAGAGGTGCGACGAGCAGAGAATCCAATCAGCCTCAGCAGGTCCCATGTTTCGCCATGTTATTGGCATGAGAGGAAGAGCTAGGTCTTTCCTATGTCGGAGCGCGGTTCGCGCCAGCCAGGTTTCTTGCACTCGGTGCGGCTCGAAGCGCAAGGGTGCATCGTCCCACAGGGCGTGAATCGGTGCGTCGGGGAATGCCTTGGCGATTTCTTCCATTACCTTTTCTGCACCACCGTGGGTTTCCAGCCACTCGTGGACTATTACGCCAGCCACGATAACCGGCCCGTTTCTCTGAAGCGTGAATAACGTGTCATTACGATTTCCCCCGTTGTGCTTTGGATTGCGGCCGAGCCTCTGTCTCGCAAGCCCAATCCGAGAACGCGATATGTGCAAATAAATCGTTGAGTAAGCAGATCCACTATCCGTGCTTACTCAGTGATGCTGGGGCAATTGAACCCTCGACCTTGAGCCCTTTGATTCTACCGCCCATTGTGGGCATTGTTACGAGCAAAGGGGCCTCCCTTAGGGGTGGCCTTCGCGTCCTATCGTCAGTACGAGCTAGAACGCGCCGTCTCGGACGATCACAGCCTTGGTGGTGCGCCAGAGGATGACGAGGTCACCCACGAGCGACCAGTTCTCCACGTAGTAGAGGTCGAGGCGCACGGTTTCGTCCCAGGTGAGGTTGGAGCGTCCGCTGACCTGCCAGAGTCCGGTCACGCCGGGCTTCACGAGAAAGCGGCGATGCACGTGCAGCTCGTACTCGCTGACTTCCGTTTCGAGGGGCGGGCGTGGGCCGACGAGTGACATAGTTCCAGCAAGCACATTGAAAAGCTGGGGCAGCTCGTCGAGGCTGTAGCGGCGTAGAAACCGGCCGGCGCGGGTGACGCGGGGGTCGTTCTGCATCTTGAACATCACCGTGTTGCCGACCACACGTGGAGTGTCTTGCAGTGCGGCCAGGCGAGCCTCGGCATCCGCTACCATCGACCGAAACTTGAGCATCTTGAAGAGGTGACCGTTGTGACCCACGCGGTGCTGGGTGAACAGAACCGGGCCGGGGCCGCTCAAACGCACGGCGAGAGCGATGGCCGCGAGGGTGGGGGAGAGCGCGACGATGAGCAGCGTAGAGACGACGATGTCGAAGGCGCGCTTGGTGAAGAGGGTGTGGCCTTCGTAGCGGGGGGTCTCCACGTGAATGAGGGGCAGGCCGGCGACGGGCCGGGTGTGAATGCGGGGGCCGCCCACGTCGATGAGGCGCGGCACCATGATGAGGTGGTGGCGGCCGGGCTCGAGGCTCCAGCTGAGTTCGCGCATGCGGGTGGGGGAGATGTCGTCGCTGCTGGTGATGATGACGGTGTCCGCGTCGAAGGAGTCGAGGGCGGTGTGCGCGTCATCGATGTTGCCGATGATGGGGATGCTGGTTCCGGGCAGGTAGTTGCTGGCCTCGCCCGAGGTAACGCAGGCACCGACCACGAGGTAGCCGGCGCCGAGGCGGGTTCTCAGCTCAGCGGCGACGCGGGCGGAGGATTCCTGGGCGCCGATGAGGATGACACGGGAGCTGAACTGGCCACGTGCGCGCTGGGCCACGAGCCACTGGCGCCACATCCATCTTGAGAACATGAGTACGACGATGCCGAGCGGAAAGGCCAGCAGAATGTAGCCGCGGGCTACGTCAATCTTGAAGAGGTACGCGACGATGGCGAGCAGGCCGAACAGTCGTATCGAAGCGCCGGCAATGAGCTTGTACTCGTCAAAGCCGGTGCCGAGCACGCGATCGTTGCGCGTGCCGTAAAGGCCGAGCACGGCCATCCAGGTAGCGATGAGAATGACCGACACCACGGTGTATGACACGGCGAGGTCGCTGGAGCGCACGGCCAGATTGGCCCGGTCAAAACCGAACCAGGCGATCTGCACGCCGAAGACCACCCAGATCAGTACGAGAAAGTCGGTGAAGGTGAGGCGGGCCGAGTAGATGTCGTGCCAGTCGCGGGATGGTTTGGTGAGGCTGCGCGTGCGCGTCGTGTTCGTCACGTGCGGTCACCTCCCCCGAGTGTGCGGAGATATTGCCGCTGTACTAGTTTACATAAGTGGGTTTTCCCCATTGAGGGGTACTGGTTGGTTTTTTGGGCTCAATTATTCTGTGCCGTGATGGGCGGCATAGAGACCCGGGCTCAAGGCTGGAATCCCTTCCGACGTTGACCCAAACGATTTATACTCCTGGCATGAAACGACTGCGTCTTTGGCAGTGGATCGCAATTGCCGCTACGACACTCATCCTCTTTGCTGGTGCCTTTGCTCTCGGTTTTCAACTTCAGGCATCCAGCCGTGGGGGAGTCTCCTCGGCCTCCAAGTCGACTGCCCGGCCGGAAAACGTAAAAGCGGCAACGCCCGCTCCGATCAATACCGTGACCCCTCCGGTAGCTCGGCAATCGCCGAGACCGATCGCTACTCAGGCCCCAGCGCCGTTAGCTCCGGTCGAGCCGCCGGCAGCGGCCCCACAGCCGACTGCGGCTAGCCCGGTATGCCCCAGCGGCAGCCTTGACACCGTTGTGGTGGTCGGTGATTTTTCTCCTTGGTTTGATATCAATGAAAATGTGGAGTCGTATTCCGCGATCGTGTCGGGTTTCGTGCGCAACAACACGACCGACATTGTGCAGATTGCCTGGCCGGTTGGCGTGTGGGGATCTGATGCTTCGGGACAGCTGCTCGTGCCGGTACCAACTGACTGGACGAGTGGAAACCCAAGCGCTTTGGGGGTGCAAGCCACCGCAGGGTTTTCCGGGCGTGTCGACGACATAGACCCGGCGACGGCCGAAACTATCACGAGGTGGCAATCAAACTCTGCAACACATCTGCTCGTTACTTGGCTCGATGCTGCGCCCATTGGGTGCTCACAGCGCGTGGTGGCCCAGGACAAAACTCAGTAGTCACGAATTCAATATCCGGGCTTGCCCGACGAAATGAGCGGATGCCCGGCCCGAGCCAGCCGAATCTCAGAGCGGACGGCGTACTCAGCGCAGGGCCATCACCGTAGAAAGTGACCTAGCGGCCTCCTCGAGCTGCGGGACGTGCTGCACCAGCTGGTCGATGCTGGCGCGAAAGGCCGGCGCGGCGGTGGCCACGGCGGCCACGACCTTCTGGTTTACGAAGATGGGCACGCTGATGGCGCGAATGCCCGCTTCGTGCTCCTCGTCGGCCACGGCGTAGCCGCGGGTGCGCACCGCGTCGATCTCGGTGCGAAAGGCGTCACGGTCGGTGATGGTGTTCGCGGTGAACTGGTCGAGGGCGAGCGTGTCGATCAGGTGCTCGCGCACGTCGTCGTGCGAGAAGGCAATGAGTACTTTGCCGACGGCGGCGCAGTGCAGCGGACCGTGCGTGCCCGGCTCACCGACGACGCGCACCTGTTGCGGCCCTTGAACGGTGTGCACGTAGAGCTGGCGGTCGCCGTCGAGCACGGCCAGAAGGGTCGCCTCGTGGGTCGCTGCTGAGATGCCCTCCAGAATCGGCCGGGTCATTCCCGCGAAACCGTAGGCCACGGCCACCGTCTGGGCCAGCTGAAAGATGCGCAGGCCCACGGTGTACTGCCGGGTCGTCGGATTGAACTTGGCATACCCCTCGCGCACCAGGGTTCCGAGCAGCCGGTGGGCGGTACTCAGCGGAAACCCCGACTCCCGAGCCAGGGCGGAGGCGACCGCTCCGTGGGGATGATCGCCGAGCAGCGTCAGCAGCGACAAAGCTTTGCCCACCATGTCGCGATTGGGCGCCGATGCGGGGGTGTCTGGCATGGTCGTGCGCCTTTCGATGGCAGGTGGTGCGCCCGAGCCTAGCGGCGTTTTGCTGATTGCTGGGAACGGCCGGACGGATGCTATATTCTCACATAGTAAGAAGTACTCCCGCCATTTGGGAGTATTCCGGGTAGATACCAATGAAGTTAACTCTGGAGCTGTTGCACATGCGTCGGTTGAATTGCAAACTCGTCCTCATGCCCGCGTTGGCGGTCGCGCTCCTGCTCTCGGGGTGCACGTCGCCCGAGAATAGTGCGGGCGGGACCGCCGCCGGCGCCAGCCAACTCGACAAGGTGATCAAGAGCGGCACCGTACGAGTGGCCGTGCTGCCGGACTACCCGCCGTGGAGCGTGCAGACTCCCGACGGCGACTTCGAGGGCTACGACATCGACATCGCCGAGAAGCTCGCCGAAGCCCTCGGCGTCGAGCTCGAACTGGTCAGCACCGACGGCACGAGCCGCCTGCCCCTGCTCAAGTCTGACCGGGTCGACGTGAATATCTCCGAGTGGACGGCCACCGACGAACGAGCCAAAGAAGCGGGCTTCACCATTCCCTACGTCGCCCACGGCGCCGGCGTCATGTTCAACACCGCCAACCCCATCGCGAGCTATGACGACCTGGCGGGCAAAACCGTCTCGGTTGCCCGCGGCAGCACGAACGACTCGATCATGACCAAGAATTTTCCCGACACCAAGGTCGAGCGGTTTGAGACCATCGCCGACGCCATGGCGGCACTGCAGGCCGGAAAGGTCGACGCCCTCGTCGAAGGAAGTTCCACCGTGGCGCAGATGGCCGCCGACGACGCAAACTACGCGGTCGTTGACGAGCCCGTGCTCTTTCCGTCACTCGTCTCCATGGGCGCTTTGAAGGAAGACCAGGTCTGGATCAACTACCTGAACAACTTCATTCGCAACCTCAACGCCTCGGGCACCAACCAGGAGCTGTTCCAGAAGTGGGGCAACGCTGACCTGCCCGACATCGTCGGCTAACTCCCTCGGCTCGTCGGCCGCACGAATCGGCCGACGAGCGTTCACCCCAGTGACGTGGTGCTCAAGAAAGGCCATGCATGACCCTCTACTTCGGCGATATTCTTCCGTATCTGCCCGTGATGCTCAAAGCCCTCTGGGTGAGCATCTACGTCACCCTGATCAGCTTCGCCGCTGGCGGTGTGCTGGGCATCTTCATCTACCTCGCGAAGGCCAGTCGGTACAAGGCCTTGCAGCTGATCAGCAACGGCTACATCGAGGTGATCCGCAACACCCCGCTGCTGGTGCAGCTCTACCTCATCTACTTTGGCCTGGGCTCTATCGGCATCAACTTCAACCCGTTGTGGTCGGTGCTGATCGGCATGACCCTGAACAACTCCGCCTACACCGCCGAGATCTTTCGGGCCGGCATCAGCGCCGTTCCGAAGGGCCTGCGCGAAGCCGGTACTGCCCTCGGCATGCCGTTCCACCAAACGTTTCGCTACGTCATTCTCAAGCCGGGCATTCGCAACGTGTTGCCGGCCCTGACCAACCAGTTCATCGTGCTGTTTCTGTTCTCGTCGATCGGCTCGGTCATCGCCCTTGATGAACTCACCTCGACGCTGCAGAACCTCAACTCGCAAACACTGCGCACCCTCGAGATCTTCACCGTCGGTGCCCTGCTCTACTTCCTGACGTCGGCGGCCATCGCGTTCGGGTCCCGAATCACCGAGAGGGTGGCGTTCCGATGGTAGGGCTGATGGACTTCGCTCAATATCTACCGCCCCTGCTGCGCGGCGCCGGGCTCACCCTCGTCATCTGCGTCGCCGCCGGAGTGCTCGGCAGCCTGATCGGCATTGTGCTCGGCACCGCCAAGGCATCGCCGAGCTGGATCGCCCGCATAATCGCGAGTATCTACATCAACTTCATTCGCGGCGTGCCCATTCTGATCATTCTGCTGTTCACCTACTTTGCGCTGCCGCTCATGCTGCCCGCCCTTACCTTCTCGCGCGGATTCACCGCGGTGGTCGGCCTCTCGGTCTATGCCGGGGCCTACATGGCCGAGATCGTGCGCGGCGGAATCCAGGCGGTACCCAAGGGACAGTCCGAAGCCGCGGAAGCGCTCGGCATGCACTACTTCACCCGGCTGCGCTACGTGATCTTTCCGCAGGCCATGAAAATTGCGGTGCCGCCGGGTATCGGTTTTCTTATTGCGTTGGTGAAGGCATCCTCTTTGGTATCGGTGATCGGCTTCGTCGATCTCACCCGGGCCGGGCGCATCGTCACCACGCTCAACCAGGAACCGCTGCTGACCTTTCTCATCGTTGGCGCGCTGTATTTCGTGATCTCGTATCCTATTTCGCTGCTCGGCACCTGGTACGAACGCAGGCTCGCATGACCTTTCTTACCCGTCTTACCGTCGAACGGAGCAACGCATGATCATCACGGTCGAAGGCCTGCACAAAAGCTTTGGCAAACTCGAGGTACTCAAGGGCATCGATTGCGCGGTCGCCGAGGGCGAGGTGCTGTGCGTCATCGGCCCCTCGGGGTCGGGCAAGAGCACCTTTCTGCGCTGCCTCAACTTTCTCGAGTCGTTCACCGACGGCCAGGTGACCATCGGCGGTCACGACCTCACCGGCCCCAAGACCAACCTCAACGCCGTTCGCCGCGACGTGGGCATGGTCTTTCAATCCTTCAACGTGTTTCCGCACATGAAGGTCATCGACAACATCATGCTGGCCCCCATGAAGGTCGGCAAGGTCAGCCGCGCCACCGCGCATGCCCGCGGAATGGCCCTGCTCGAAAAAGTTGGTCTCACCAGCAAAGCGGATGTCTACCCCAGCACCCTTTCCGGTGGCCAGATGCAGCGGGTCGCCATCGCCCGTGCGCTCGCCATGGAACCCACCGTCATGCTGTTTGACGAACCGACCTCGGCCCTCGACCCGGAGACCGTGGGAGATGTGCTCGACGTCATGAAGAAACTCGCCGAGGAGGGCATGACCATGGTCGTGGTGACCCACGAGATGGGCTTTGCCCGTGAGGTCGCCGACCGCGTGCTGTTCATGGACGCCGGAGTGATCGTGGAGGAGGGCACCCCGGCCCAGATCTTCGAATCGCCCCAGCACGTACGCACCCAGACCTTCCTCAGTAAGTTGCTCTGATGAGCGCTTCGCGGCTGCGCGTGGTGATGGCCACGCCCCTCGACCAGCAGCTGTGCGACCACATTGTCGCGCTCGAACCTCGCATCGACTTGGTGTGGGAGCCGAGCCTGCTGCCCACCCGGCGGTTCGCCACCGACTATCGCGGTGATCCGGCCTTCGCACGCACGCCGGCCGAGCAGCAGCAGTACGAGGCCCTGATCGATTCGGCCGACGTGCTCTACGGCATTCCCGACCTCAACCCGGCAGCATTGCAGCGCACGGTTCTGGCCAACCCGCGCTTGCGCTGGGTGCAGACCATGGCGGCTGGCGGGGGAGGGCAGGTGAAGGAGGCCGGGCTCAGCCTTGCCGACCTCAACCGCGTGATGTTCACCACCTCGGCCGGAGTGCACGGCCGCCCGCTTGCCGAATTCGCCCTGTTCGGGCTGCTCGCCGGCGCCAAGATGTTGCCCGAGCTTCTGGCCCAGCAGAGGGATCACCTCTGGCCGGAACGCCTGCAGATGCGACACCTCGCCGACCAGACCATTCTCGTGCTGGGCACCGGCGGTATCGGCCGTGAGGTCATTTGCCTGCTCGGCGCGTTCGGTTGCCACGTGATCGCCACCAGTCGGCATGCGACGACGGTCGCCGGGGCCGACGAGGTCGTGCACCCCGACAATCTGGCTGCGGCGTTGGGCCGCGTTGACGGTATCGTCGTGACCCTGCCGGGAACGGATGCCACGGCCGGGCTGATCGGTGAAGGAGTCTTCTCGGCGCTCAAACCCGGTGGGACCCTGGTCAACGTGGGGCGGGGAACCGTCGTCGACGAGCCCGCGCTCATCACCGCGCTGCAGAACGGGCAGCTCGGGTATGCCGCCCTCGACGTGGTCGCCCACGAGCCTCTGGCCGCGCAGAGCGCGCTGTGGGATCTGCCGAACGTGTTGATCAGCCCGCACTCCGCAGCGCTCGCCGCCAACGAGCCTCGGCTCATCGCCGAGCTGTTCGCCGCCAACGCGGCCAACCTGCTCGACGGGCATCCGCTTTTCAACCGGGTCGACACCGTTGAGTTCTACTAGCCCCGCGCCCGGTGTGGCCGAGCGTCTGGCTCGCATCGCGACCCCGGCTGGACCGCGCCCGGTGGTGTGGCGTGAGGATCGGTGGTGCGGCATCCGTTCTCTGTTTGCTCCCGAGGTGCAGCTGACCGGCGACACGTTTGCGGCCGATGCGCCGCTTCTGGCCCCCTGCGAGCCCCGCGTGATTCTCGGCATGGCCCACAACGGCCCCGGCGACAGACGGATGCCCCCGCAAGCGTTCCTGAAATCGGCCCGCACCGCCGTCGGGCCGCGTGCCGCCATCGTGCTCGATGCGCGTACGGGTGCGGTCAATGTCGAGGGTGAACTCGCCGTCGTGCTGCGGCGCACCGCACGGTGTTTGCGGTCCGACCAGGTGCCCGGCGCCATTCTCGGGTACACGATCGGCAATGACGTGACCGCTATCGGCCAGGTGGCCTTCGACGAGAAAATGACGCAGGTCAAGAACGGAGACGGATTCACCCCGCTCGGCCCGTACATCACCACACAGCTGGACTGGCGCGACGTTTCGATTGAGGTCGAGGTGAACGGTGTTCTTCGGGCGCACGGATCCACGGCCGATCTGGCCTACGACGTGATCGAGCAGCTCGTCTATCTCAGCTCGATCATGACGCTGGGCGCGGGGGATGTCGTGCTCATGGGCGCGCCGGGTACCTACGCGAGCGTCGAGCCCGGTGACGACGTGGCCATCACCCTCGCTGGCCTCGGAACGCTGCGCAACCCCGTGGCGGCCCTTTTCCCCCAACTAGTGCAGGAGCTCGTATGACACGCACCGTGTTGAACGCCGAGCAGGTTGACCTCGTTGTCGACGCCGGCGTCTCGTTTGTGGTCAGCCCCGGCGGCCGGCGGCAGCTGGATGGACACCAAGGCACCGATCACGGGTGAGCGGTTCGACGAGATCGCCCGGCTGGCGCGCGAAGCGAGCGCTCTCGTGCGTGTGGCGTCGCGATGATCCGACCGGACCTGCCCCTGCGCAGGACTGCCGATTCGATGTGGTGTCGCTCAGCGAGGGCGTGCTGCGGCTAGATCCGGGGGAGGGCCGCATTCGCACCGCACGCAAATTCACCGAGCGCGGTTTCGGTTTGCGCGGTGCCATGGGCGTCTCCGATCGCGGCCACGGAGCCCTCGTGCAGCGCTAGCCCCTTCGGTGTCCATGGATTGTCTGCAGTAGAAGGACGTCACTAGGTTGGCATGTTCTGGATCGGATAGTACTGCTAGGCCGGCAGCTGAGCGTCGTTAATAGCGAGCCGGGGTGAGAGGTAGGCACTGAGATCGGCTTTGCCCCGACCCGCCTCATCGAATGCCTTAGCGAAGCGTTGAAACGCGCGCTTGAGGTGTTCGTGCATTGCGTTCTCCGCCTGAGCCGGCTCACAATCACGAATGGCTGCCCAGACTTGCCGATGCTCCTCAATCGTGATTTTCCCACTCATATCGGCCGGGTACAGGCGAAAGATATGAAGGTGGCAATGGGTCTGTTCGTAGGCATAGCGAACCACGTCGTTTCCCGAGGCAGCCAGAATGTGCTCATGAAACCTTGAGTCATGGGTCACTAGGTGCTGACGAATATCATCTTGCCCCTCGGCCTGCTTCGTGAAGGTCTGCAACTCGGCGTTCAGGTGGTGAGCGGGATTTCCCAGACGATTCGCTGCCGCCGTGCGGGCCGCCCACGGTTCAACGAGAAGCCGAAACTCAAACAGCTCACGCAGCCCTGCCAGATCAAGAAGTGGAGTTGTGCTGTATCCGCGGTTCGAGGCGGTGACCAGCAGGTTGTCGCCTTGCAGGCGACGCAGTGCCTCGCGTACGGGTGTCGGCGAGACTCCAAACTTACGGGAAATGGCGTCGATGTTGACCCGAGTCCCTGGGGGAATGATGTTGTCCAGAATTTGCGTACGGAGCAGGTCGTAGACGCCGCTCGTCGTTAGTCGCACGGGTATCGAATCGGGCTTATCGCCCTGATGGTGAGTCATGTTCCGTCTTCCTTCATTACTTCCGCCTGGGGATAGTCTTCCAAATTTTCGATGATCCAACGTCCCTTGCGGTCATCAACGTATATATATAGTATTTCACTTAATCGTATTTTTCCAATGAGGGGATAGAGATGGAATCGGCAAGATACGGCGTCAAAGATCTGACTGAATTTGCCAAGCGAGCACTCCGCCGGGTGAGCGTCCCGGCGCCAGACGCCGAGGTAACCGCTCTGTCCCTGGTCGGCGCTGACCAGCAGGGAACGGCCTCGCACGGCCTTTTGCGGTTGCCGCTGTACGTGTCAGCGATTGAGAGCGGCGGAATCAACAGCCTGCCGCACATGAAGTGGATGACCGACACTGGTTCCAGCGCCCTGCTAGATGCCGACGGCGCCTTAGGCCAGGTCGCTATGGCACGTGCCGTTCACTACGCAATGACCCACACGGCCGGTCGTGGCGTCTGCGCTGTGGCCGTACAGAACAGCAGCCACTATGGAACAGGGGGCTTCTGGGTAGACCAACTTTCTGATGCTGGCTTCGTCGCTTTTCTCACCTCAACCACGGGGCCCACGGTCGCTCCTTTTGGTGGCGGCAAGAAACTGTTCGGCACGAACCCGTTGACCATCGGGGCCCCGAGTTCTGGGGCGCATTCCCTCACGGCGGACATGGCCACAAGCACCGGGGCCTACGGAAAGGTCATCGCGGCGAGGAACGAAGGAACGAAGCTTCCGGACGGATGGGCCATGGATTCCTCCGGGCACCCCACGACTGATCCCGAGGAAGCGATGGCGGGAGCCTTGACACCGTTTGGCGGTCACAAAGGATCGGCCGTGTCGGCGTTGCTCGAGGCGATTGCAGCATCCCTCGGGACAGCATCGTTCGCCCATGAAACTCAAGACATTTGGAACAATCCGGCCTCCCGTATGAACACGGGCCATCTTCTAATCACGATCGACAGCAACGCCTTTATGGGCCGTGCGCACACGGAAGCGCGCGTTGAAAAACTTCAGGAGCGAATCCGGTCGTCCGGCCGCGCGGATCACGAAGTTCTTGCGCCTGGCGATCCCGAGCAGTCTCGGGCTCGATCCAACCAACAGACGATTCCTCTGAGCGGATCCACTGCACGGCTTCTCGATCAGCTCGCGCAACACCTGAACATTGCGCCAGTGCCGCGCTGGTCTGGTCCCCACTAACTCAACCTCAACAGGGTTTTAGCTCGACTCATCAATTAGTTCAAAGGAGAACACAAATGTCGAATAGCCTTCAGCGCAGTGGCGCACGTGCAGTGAAGAAGAACCTGATCAGGTACCTGCACCTCCCGCTGGCGGCTGTCGCTGCACTTTCGCTCGCCGGTTGCGGACTCTCAGGGTCGGTCGCGGCGGGTGATGCGTCCGATAGCGGCGACAGCAAGGTCCTCAGGCTGGCTCACGTCTACGAGGCCAGTCATCCCATGGAGACCTGTGGCGTAACCGCACTTAACCGGGAACTCGAAGATAGCGGTATCAGCATAGAGAGTTTTCCCAGTGGTCAGCTCGGTTCTGAAGCAGAATCCCTGGAGCAGGTCGCCCTCGGCGGCCTTGACCTGGCAATCGCCGGCCCATCATTCCTCGGGGTCTGGCATGACGAGGCTGCTGTCCTCGACGCCGCGTACCTGTTTGACAGTGTCGATCATTTCGCCGAAACCATTGCCGGGCCGACCATGGCGAAAATCTACGATGAAATGAGCGAGGAGACCGGTATCAAGGTGTTGTCCGGTTGGTATTACGGCACCAGGCAGGTGACGTCCAATAAGGAAATCAACGGTCCCGACGATATGAGCGGCGTAAAAATCCGAACGCCCGATGCTCCCCTCTATTTGACGAACACCAAGGTCATGGGTGGAACGGCAACGCCCATGGCCTTGGGTGAGGTCTATCTGGCGCTTCAACAGGGCGTGATCGATGCCCAGGAGAACCCCATTCCGACAATATCGACGGCCAAGTTCAACGAGGTTCAGGACTTCATCAACATCACCGGTCACATGATTCAGGGCGTCAACATCGTGACGAACACGGCGCTCTTCGAGGACCTCAGCTCTGAGCAACAGTCTGCACTGGAAGACGCCATGGCCATCGCCGCGACTGAAGTGCGCGAGTGCGTCGAAACGCAGGAGCAAGATATCCTCGCCGACTGGAAAGCGGACGGCAGCATCACTGTCAATGAGGATGTCGACCGTGACGCCTTCGCGAAGCGGGCCAGAGAGATGCTTCCCAACGCGGTCACCTGGGGCGACCTGTACAAAGACATCCAGGACGACAAATGACGATGGTTCATCCGGACGAGCCTGACTATCTGGAGTCACGTTTTGCGGGGATACGAGCCGTGGTCACAGTTGAACGACTGTTGGCTGCTGGGCTCCTCGTGCTCATCTTGATGCTCATTCTGACCCAAGTAATCAGCCGTTTCGTTTTTTCCTCTCCCTTCACGTGGACGGAAGAGCTTGCGAGATTCGCGCTGGTATGGCTCACCTTTATTTCGGCAGGATTCGTCATGGCCAGGCGACTGCACGTCACGGTTGATTTGATCGCAGCGAAGCTGTCGGGGATCGCCGCGAAGGCCGTCAATGCATTTTCGATCGGGGTCGTGCTCCTGGTGTCGGCTTCGATGGCCATCGCGGGAACTCAGTTCGCATTGTCAGCCGCCAAATTGAACGCGCCGGCCACCCAGATTCCGATGAGCGTCGTCTATGCCTCTGCGGTTGTCGGCTTTGGACTGATCTTTCTCCACGGTGTTCTCAACAGTTACGTGGATATTTGGCACCCCGATCAAGTACCTGTAACTGTGGCAAACCTCGAAGACATCACCGCAACGGAAACCCCCGAAAGGCCACACTCGTGATCCTCCTGTTCATGCTCGGAGGACTTCTGGTCCTGCTCGCCCTGCGAGTGCCGGTTGCAATCTCACTTCTGGTGCCATCGCTCGTTTATGTAATCCTCGACCCAACCGCTTCGTTGGGCATCGCCGTTCAGAGAACGGTTTCCGGAGTCAACAGTTTCGCGATTCTCGCGGTGCCGTTGTTCATCCTGCTCGGAAACCTGGCGAATATTTCCGGATTGTCGGATCGGCTCTACACCACGGCCATCGCCTTTCTTGGGCACATCCGCGGAAGCTTAGGGTACGTGAATATCGCTACGAGCTTCGGGTTCTCATGGATGAGCGGTGCGGCGATCGCCGATGCCGCAGCCATGGGCAAGATTCAAGTTCCGGCGATGAAGAAGCGGGGTTATAGCGAGGAATTTAGCCTTGGGATCACGGGCGCTTCGTCAATGATTGCGCCGATGATCCCGCCGAGCATCCCGGCTATCATTTACGCGGTTACGGCCGGCGTCTCCGTCGGGGCGTTATTCATGGCGGGGATCCTCCCGGCGTTGGTGCTGATCGTCTGCCTGTGCGCAATGGTGTGGTGGCTCATGCGCAAGCAGAGACACCTTGTGCTGCCCAGAACCGGTTGGGCAGCGCGCGGCCGTTCCTTGCTCGGCTCACTTCCGGCCCTCGGAGCAGCCGTGATCATCCTCGGCGGAATTCTTAGCGGCATCTTCACCCCTACGGAGGCCGCCGGTGTCGGAGTGCTGTACATCTTCGTTATAGCGCTGATCTACGGGTCCCTGACCTGGCGAAAGATATATCGGATCCTGCTGGGATCCGTGGAGACGACGGGCTCAGTTTTGCTCATTGTTGCCGCGGCCGCGCTGTTCGGTTGGGTTCTTGCCCGAGAGCAAGCGCCACAGCTTGCGGCGGAATTCATTCTGAATTTCACATCAAGCCCGATCGTCTTTCTCATTCTCGTCAACGTGTTGTTGCTGATCATTGGCGCGGTGCTCGAACCCACAGCTGCAATCCTCATCCTGGTCCCCGTCTTGGGCCCCGTTGCCGAGACCTTCGGCATCAGCCCTGTTCATTTCGGAGTTGTAGTGATCTTCAATCTTCTGATCGGGCTCCTTACACCGCCGGTCGGGCTGGTCCTCTTCGTCTTGTCCAGTGTGACCAATGTGCCGGTCACTCGAGTTATTAAGGGAGTGGTGCCGTTCTTCATCCCGATGTTGGCAACTCTCGTCATCATCACTTTTGTACCCGCGCTCAGTATGTGGCTACCGGCCGTGCTGGGCTTCACCTAAATCAGATTGAGAGTCTTCAATGTCTAAGATCACTTCGGTTCGCACGCAGGACGTGCGCTTTCCCACTTCACTCGAGTTGGACGGCTCAGACGCCGTCAACGTTGACCCCGACTATTCGTCCGCTTATGTGGTCATCGAGACCGACGGCGGCGAGACCGGGCACGCATTCGTGTTCACCTGTGGCCGTGGCAACGAGATAGTCACCGCAGCCATCCGGTCCTATGGCCAGCTCCTTGTCGGCCGCGACATCGACGAGCTCATAGGAGACCTCGGGGAAGCGTCCCGACGTCTTGTGCACGATTCTCAGATGCGCTGGCTCGGCCCAGAAAAGGGAGTCTCGCACATGGCCTGCGGGGCGTTGACCAACGCTTTGTGGGATCTCCGCGCCAAACGAGAAAAGAAGCCGCTCTGGCTCCTCCTGAGCGAAATGCCGGCCGAAGAGCTCGTGAGCGTCGTTGACTTCACTCATATCGAGAACGCACTGACTCCGAGCGATGCTCTCGACCTGCTCAGTCGTGCCGCGAGCGGAAAGGAAGCCCGCATTGCTCAGCTTCAGCTGGATGGCTTCCCGGCCTACACGACAACCCCGGGATGGTTGGGCTACAGCGATGAGAAGCTGGTGCGACTGAGCCGAGAGGCCGTGGCGGACGGCTTCGGGATGATCAAACTCAAGGTCGGCGGCAACCTGGACGATGACAGGCGCCGGATGCGCCTGGCGCGGGAAGCAGTGGGTAACCAGGTAAAGATTTCTATCGACGCAAACCAACGCTGGGAAGCGCAAGAGGCGATCGACTGGGTCAACGAACTGGCCGAATTCGACCCGTGGTGGATCGAGGAGCCCACGAGCACCGATGACATCCTCGGACATGCCCAGATTCGCCGTGGGGTGGCACCCGTCAAGGTTGCGACCGGCGAAGCGGTGGCCAACCGCATTGTCTTCAAGCAGTTGCTGCAGGCTCAAGCTATCGACGTGATGCAGATCGACTCCACCCGAGTGGCTGGAGTGAACGAAAACGTGGCCAACCTACTCCTGGCAGCAAAATTCGATATCCCGGTGTGCCCTCACGCCGGTGGTGTGGGCCTCTGCGAACTCGTGCAGCACTTCTCTTTCTTCGACTATGCCGCCGTCAGCGGCACGATGGACAACCGCATGATCGAGTTCGTGGACCACCTGCACGAGCACTTCACCGAGCCTGTCCGGGTGGAGAATGGCCGGTACCAGACGCCTCGTCTGCCGGGTACGAGCGCCGAGATGCATTCGGCGTCCCGTGATCGCTGGGAATTTCCGGCCGGTGCCGGCTGGCTCGAGATCACGCAGGGTGCAGCTGTGGGCAGTGGTCACAACTCGTGATCACCGCACTGCGTGCCGAACAGCAGATCGAAGCCGCCCACTCCGCTTTCACCGCTTCGCAGGACGTGGCCCCAGAGGTGAGGGCCTCCTGGTTGGAGGCAATCGCTGTGGCGTTCGAGGACCACGCTGACGAGCTGATTGCGCTGGCCCAGTCGGAGACCCACTTGGGTGAGCATCGTCTTAGCGGCGAACTTCGGCGCACCGTTTTTCAGCTGCGCCTGTACATCTCAGAAATCCTGGCCGGGGAGAACCTCGATGCCACCATCGACCATGCGGATGGCGCGTGGGGCATGGGCCCGAGGCCCGACATCCGACGAGTAAATATTCCGCTCGGTGTCGTGGGTGTATTCGGTGCGTCCAACTTTCCCTTCGCCTTTAGCGTGCTGGGCGGCGACACCGCATCGGCCCTCGCTGCCGGTTGTGCAGTCGTGCACAAGATTCACGACGGGCACCCGGAACTCGGGCGCCGCATGGGAGAGGTGGCCATCGAAGCGCTGCGAACTGCTGGCGCACCCGAGCACCTGCTCTCGACTGTCACTGGTCGTGACGCTGCAGAAGCCCTTGTCGATCATCCGTTGACCAGGGCGGTCGGTTTCACCGGCTCCACCGGCGGTGGTCGGGCCCTGCTCGATCGGATTGCCGCGCGTGATCGTCCCATTCCGTTCTACGGCGAGCTGGGCAGCATAAACCCGGTCTTTGCCACCGAACGGGCCTGGGCGCTGCGGGGAGACGAGATTCTGACGGCCTATGCGCAGTCTTTCACCATGGGCATGGGCCAGTTCTGTACGAAGCCCGGATTGTTGTTCGCCCCCACCGACCGGGAACAAGTCGCTCGGGTTGTGGGAACCCAGGTCGCTCAGGGCCAGCGCACGCCCTTGTTGAGTGCCAAGCTCCGAGCGGGGTTTGATGCGGCTTTGGAGAAGATGTGCGCGACCGACGGCATCGAGGTCGTCGTTGCGGGCGACTCCGCCGAATCGCCCGCTCCGACCGTGCTCCTGACCACGGCAGCGTTCGTCCGGGCCGACCCGGCAATACTGGAACGAGAAATGTTCGGACCGGCGACGCTGGTGATTTGCTACGAACCCGGAGAGGATCTAGCCGATCTAGCCGCACTCCTCGACGGCCAGCTGACCGCAAGCGTGCAGGCACAAGCCGAGGAGGACATCGACCCACTCCTGGCCGTCTTACGGGAGAAGAGTGGACGGGTGTTGTGGAACGAGTGGCCAACCGGCGTGACCGTCTCGTATGCGCAACACCATGGCGGGCCCTATCCGGCCACAACCGCCGAGCGCACGACATCGGTGGGACCGGCCGCGATCGCCCGGTTCATGCGGCCTGTCGCCTTTCAGGGCTTCCCTCCGGCACACCTTCCTCTGGCGCTGCAGGACGAGAACCCCTGGCGAATCTCCCGCCGTGTCGATGGGCACTGGCAACACCACGATCATGGCGCAGGGAGCCACTCATGAGCGGGGACGACTACCTCGGAATTCTGCCGCTCGACCCAGCTGATGCTCATCTGGTCGGTCGGGTATGGGATCCACGCACGGGGGGACCACGTGTCGTTTCTGTGCGCGGCGGGCAGGTGTATGACCTGACCGATACGGTCAACACGGTGTCGGAGCTGATCGACAGAACGGATGCCGTCGACTTTGTCGCTTCCTGCGCCGGACAACCTCGATGGCAGCTATCCGACCTGGTGGCGGCATCCGTTGCCGAAGACTTGACCCGGCCCCATCTGCTCGCTCCGATTGACCTGCAGGTAGTCAAAGCCTGTGGGGTCACCTTCGTTGAGAGCATGATCGAACGAGTCATCGAAGAGAAGTGTGCCGGCGATTCATCCCGTGCAGCCGAGGTGCGCACGCTCGTCCTCGAGGCGCTGGGCGGGAGCCTGGCCTCCCTGCGTCCGGGGTCCGAAGCAGCCGCCCGGACGAAAGAGGTCTTGCTGGCGCAAGGAATGTGGTCGCAGTATCTCGAAGTCGGTATCGGCCCCGACCCAGAAGTGTTCACGAAGGCGCCGGTGCTCTCCTCGGTCGGATTCGGAGCGCGCGTTGGTATTCCGACATTCTCCGCCTGGAGCAACCCCGAACCCGAACTCGTGCTTGTGGCCGACTCCCGCGGCGAGGTACGAGGCGCCACCCTCGGCAACGACGTCAACCTTCGCGACGTGGAAGGGCGAAGTGCCCTGCTTCTGGGAATGGCGAAGGACAACAACGCTTCGAGTGCGATCGGCCCCTTCATTCGACTCTTCGACAGCGCCTTCACCATCGATACGCTGCGCACTGAGGAAATCGCTCTCACTGTGTCGGGAGTCGACGGCTACTCCTTGCAGGGACAAAACTCCGTGGCCCGAATCAGCCGGCCTTTTGAAGAATTGGTCGCAGCGACCCGTGGGGCACACCATCAGTACCCTGACGGTTTTGCCTTGTTCACCGGAACCTTGTTCTCGCCGACCCAGGATCGAGGCGACGAGGGGCTCGGATTCACCCATGAGCCAGGCGACATTGTGAATATTCAGAGCCAACTCCTCGGCAGCCTGCGAAACGTGACAGGCATCACCGAAGAGCTCCCGCCGTGGACCTTCGGAATCCGCGCGCTGCACCGCTATTTGGCCAACCTGCTTCCGGTGGAGGAGAGAGTATGAAACTTATTCGCTACGGAGCGCTTGGTGCCGAGAAGCCGGCCGTTCTCGACACTGACGAGAACGGCGTCGAAGTGGCGCATGACCTGACCTCGTTGACCAACGATGTCACAGGTGATTTTCTGGCAAACGGCGGGATCGAAACCGTGCGGCAGGCTCTCCGAGATGGCACGCTGCCTGTTGTCGATGTGAGCGGGGAACGCCTCGGAGCGCCAATCGCGCGCCCATCGGCGATTATCTGCATCGGCATGAACTATGCCGAGCATGCCGCCGAATCCGGGTCGGCGCCGCCCACGGTACCGATCATCTTCCTGAAGACACCAAATACCATGGCCGGCCCCGAAGACGATACTCGCATTCCACGCCTCAGTTCCAAGACCGATTGGGAGGTCGAACTCGGTGTCGTCATCGGCAGGCGAGCCAGCTACCTCGACACCGTTGAGGAATCCGCCGACCACATCGCGGGCTATGTCACGGCCAATGATCTATCTGAGCGCACCTTTCAATTGGAAAATTCTGGCGGCCAATGGTCGAAAGGAAAATGCTCACCGGGTTTCTCTCCGCTCGGGCCTTGGTTGGTGCCCGCAGAAGACGTGGACGCGAGTCGTCTACGTCTGCGCAGCTGGGTCAACGGTCAGGCGCGTCAGGATTCCAATACCTCCGACATGATCTTCCCGGTCGAATACCTGATTTACCACCTCAGCCAGTACCTCACCCTGGAACCGGGTGACGTCGTGCTGACCGGAACCCCACGTGGGGTTGCGCTGTCGGGAAAATACCCCTATCTCAGCGTTGGGGATGTTGTGGAGATCGAAATCGAAGGCTTGGGCAGACAGCGCCAAACCTTCGTAGCCGCTTGAAGAGAACACTGGACTGGAGAAATCGATGAAACCTGAATTGGATGGCTTGGTATCGCTCGTTACGGGCGGAGCTTCGGGAATTGGCGCAGCCACAGCAAAGCGCATGGCAGCGATGGGCGCTCAGGTCGCGGTACTGGACCTGACGCCCGGCAGGGCAGACGTTGCGCATCTCGTTGTGGAAGCAGATGTGTCTGACGATGAATCTGTTCGGCGCGCCGTTGACGAGGTGATCAAGCGGTTCGGTCGACTGGATGTCGTCGTGAATAACGCCGGGATCGGTGCCCAGGGGACCATTGCGGATAATTCTGAGGACGAATGGCACAGGGTCCTCGACATTAATGTTCTCGGCATTGTTCGCGTTAGTCGTGCCGCCTTGCCGTTCCTGCGCAAGTCGCCATCAGCCGCCATTGTCAATACGGCTTCGGTGGCGGCAACAGCAGGCCTGCAAAATCGCGCGCTTTATTCAGCATCTAAGGGTGCGGTCCTGGCACTGACACTGAGCATGGCCGCAGACCATGTGCACGAGGGCATTCGGGTGAATTGCGTCAATCCCGGCACTGCGGACACGCCCTGGGTAGCGCGCCTACTGCAGACAGCGTCAGACCCTGCCGCGGAACGCGCCGCCCTGGAAGCACGGCAGCCTCACGGTCGGCTTGTGAAGCCCGAGGAAGTCGCCGCGGCCATCGCGTTTCTGGCATCCCCATCTTCCGGTTCGACGACCGGGACTGCGCTCGCCGTTGACGGGGGGATGCAGGGTTTGCGGCTGCGACCGGGGGTCTAGGTCGCCTTTTAAGAGACGCCACTAGAGATCGACTGTGCTGGTTTGGCCGAGGCTCATCTGCCGTTCGATGATTCTCTTGGAAGTCGGCCATGCTGCATCCGCTGGTATCGCTCGGTCCGCTGAACTGTGCACGCGCCGGTGGGAACCTTGATGAGATACATCAAGCACCGCCCCGATATCGCAAACGGGGATTGTTCTCGGCCACAAGCGCCATAGAAGAGCAGGTTCGTCAGGTTCTCGAATCGTCCGACGCAACTGTGCAGCGCTACTGCGCTGCATCCGCCTGATGAGCCGTGCCCCCACGTTGATCGCACGCTGTTTCTTGCCTATGATATTGGGTGCGCTATCTGCACGTCCAGACCTGGGAGTTCACATGTCCGACACAACGGTTCGTGCTGAAGTTCAAGAGAGCGTGCAGCACCTGATGGAGGTCGCACAGGCGCAAGGCCTGGATGACGACTTGGTGGTCGCTCTCCTTCGCGAGTCAGCGGACCTGATCAACCGACGCCAGCCCCGCGGCGGAGCCCTCTCGACGGAGCAGGTGAACTACCTCGTTGAGTCCGGGGCATTTAGCGAGGGCGAGTTCGCCCAAATTGAGGCCGGCGTCGCCAGAGGGGATCTAGTTCAGACAGAGCGTACGACGCGACTCGCGGCAATCACCGAGACCCTGAGCGCCGCCGAGGTGGCGCTACGGCTCGGTCTTGACGCCTCGCGAATCAGGCACCGCCAGGCTAAGGGTGGGCTGTACGCGTTCCTGTCGGGAGGGAAGCGTCGCTACCCGACCTGGCAGCTCACCAACGACTCGGGGCAGCCGGTGCTCCCCGGCCTCGCGGCCGTGGTCAAGGCGCTCCCCGGAGACATGCACCCCGCAAGTGTTCAGGGCTTTATGACCACGCCGCAGGCAAATCTGAGCGTCAGCGGTGAACTGATGACTCCGGTGGAGTGGCTGCGGAACGGCGGCAATCCGCAGGTGCTCGTGGGCATTCTGAGCAGCGTCCTGCAGTCGTGAAGGTTCCGGCCTTTCCCCCGGATACGTTCATTCTTGACCCGAGCTCGCACGTGCGCACCTTCTCGGGGTCGCTGTGGCGTGTCTTTCGCACGGAAGGCGCGCACTCGCTGGCGTGGAACGAGCTGCGCCACTATGGCCCGATCCCGAACATGCGATTCGACCCGCAACCACCGCCTACCGGCACGTACTTAGACATCGAGGTTATGTATGCGGCCACTCGGCCCGACACCGCGCTCGGAGAGGTGTACCAGGCCACCCGCGTGATCGACCGCTCGATGGGCGGGGCGACGATTGCTTCCTGGATCCCGTCTCGCCCGTTAGTGCTGCTCGATCTCACCTCGAACTGGCCGGTGGTCAACGGTGCGGCGGCGGCGATGATGTTGAACGAAAAGACGTCTACGCAAGCGTGGGCTAGGGCGATTTGTGAGCGACACGGTGACGTGCTGGATGGCCTCTATCACCAGTCCTCGATCAATAACGAGCCCCTCGTTACCCTATTTAGCCGCACAGAGAGGGTCTCCGCCTTCCCCGATCGCGTTCGTTTCAGCGCACGGCTCAGTGATGCCACGGCCGACGAGATCGTGGCCCAGGCCACGAAGAACCTGGGCTACGCCTCGCTGTAGCTGGGTGCATCGCCCATCGGTGGGCATCCGTTGAGTCCCAGCCGTCCCGCATCCGCTTTACGGGCGCACAGAACCTTCTGCACGCTTTCGTCGCACGACGGACGTGGTGACGAGGGTCAGCCCGAGCAGGAGCGCGGCGCTTCCGCCCG
This sequence comes from Cryobacterium sp. TMT1-66-1, assembly GCF_004403435.1. Lineage (NCBI taxonomy): Bacteria > Bacillati > Actinomycetota > Actinomycetes > Micrococcales > Microbacteriaceae > Cryobacterium > Cryobacterium sp. TMT1-66-1. The sequence continues at coordinate 22,595 of NZ_SOGP01000019.1, read as the reverse complement.
AAATCGCCAGCACGGAGGCGTCATAGCCCGTGGAGGCGAGCCCGATGTAGCCCACGTAGGCTGGTTTGGAGCCGACATACCCCTCATCCGGGGGCACGACGACACGGGTCACCTTGGGGCTCGGACCGTCACTGGGAACATACGTGACAGCGGATGCCGCGGCCGGCACGGCGAAGACGGCCAGCGTGGCCAGGGCTGTGATTGCAAAGAGTTTCTTGATCATGGGAATTTCCTGTCAGAACGGTCGGTTCGGCACGAATCGAAGCGGGGTATGCCTCGAACGACTCACACCGTAGTGGTCTGCACCGTAGATATCTACGGTTTACTGATAAATTCTCATTGAAGGTTTTCTGCTGTACGCTTTCGGGCCGCTCCGCCGAACTGCGCACGAGTTGATGGGTGGTGAAGGTGCCGCTCGCGGCATCCGAAACTGGCTGACAGATCTGCCCCGCACCCGCCTGTAGGGTGGCAAGACCCCCTCGACCGAAAGCCGCGCCATGCCCGACCTCGTTCTGCGCTCCGTCCGGCAGCCCGGCGACACCACGCTCTCCGACCTGCACATCACCGACGGCGTCATCACGCAGATCGTGCCCACCACCACAACGGATGCCCCCACCCTCGACGGACGCACCGTCATCCCCGGCCTCTGGGACGAACACGTACACCTGACCCAGTGGGCGCTCGCCGGAGCCCGGTTCGACCTCTCCACCGCGGTCTCGGCGCGCGAGGCCCTCGAGCTCGTGCGGGCGCAGGTCGGCACGCGGGGCCGCCGCGCCGCTCAGGTCGACGCGTCTGGTCGCCCGACCCCACTCATCGGAGTGCGGTTCCGCGATGCGGTCTGGGCCGACCTGCCCACCCTGCGCGGTCTCGATGACGTGACGCAGGGGCATCCGACCGCGCTGATCAGCCACGACCTGCACTGTGTCTGGATCAACAGCGCCGCCGCCGAGCAATTCGGTGTGCACGTCGACGAGTCCGGGCTGCTGCGCGAACAGGCCGCGTTCGATCTCACCATCGCGCTCGGCCAGCTGCCCGACGTCGAGGTCGACGCGCTCGCCGCCCAGGCCGGATCCCGGGCCGCCGCCCGCGGAGTCGTCGGCATCGTGGACTTCGAGATGACCTGGAACCGTTCCGTCTGGCAGCGCCGCATCGCTGGCGGGTTCGACGCACTAAGAGTCGAGGCCGGCATCTATCTCGCCGACTTCGACCGTGCCGTCGCCGAGCGGATGCACACCGACGACCGCATCGCAGACACCCGCGGCCTGCTCAGCGTGGGGCCACTGAAGCTGCTCATCGACGGATCCCTGAACACCCGCACGGCCTTCTGCGTCGACGAATACCCGGTCGGCGGGCGCGGTGTGCTCGCCGTGAGCGAAGACGAGCTCACGGAGATTCTCGTGGCAGCGCGGGGCGCCGGGCTGCTGCCCGCGGTGCACGCCATCGGAGACGCGGCCAACACCGTAGCCCTGAACGCTTTCGAGCGCGCTGCCCTGCATGGCCGGGCCGCCCACGAGGTTCCAGCCTCCCAAGCTGCAGCCCCGGCGGACCGGCGTGGCCGTGAGCGTCAGGCATCCGTTCGCGGTCGCATCGAGCACGCCCAGTTCCTGCAGCCCGCGGACTTCGCCCGTTTCGCCAGCTTTGGCGTCATCGCGAGCGTGCAGCCGGAGCACGCGCTCGACGACCGTGACGCGGTCGAACTCAACTGGTCCGCCGGCGCCGATCGCGTCTTCGCTCTGCGCTCCCTGCTCAATGCCGGAGCCACTCTCGCGTTCGGATCCGACGCCCCTGTCGCGCCGCTCGACCCGTTCACCGCCATGAGCGCTGCGACCTCCCGCGCCCGCAGCGACGGCCGCGAACCCTGGCGCCCCGACCAGGTGGTCTCCCGCGCCGAGGCCCTCGCGGCATCCGCCCGCGGACGCACCCGCCTCGAGGTCGGCGACGTTGCCGACATCGCCATACTCGACGGCGACCCGCTCACGGTTTCCGACGCCACCTTCGAACGGATGCCCGTGGCCGCCACGCTGCTGGCCGGTCGGGCCACCCACGGCGCCGCCCTCCTGGCCCCCTAGCTATCTATGGACAGGGCTCAGTGGACAACTTCGGTGGGTGAAGACCCACCTGCACCCACCGAAGTTGTCCACTGAGTCGATGCCGTCGCGCGTGAACGCGACAAATCCAGTGCGACCTAACCGAACCGCCCCGACACGTAGTCCTCCGTGGCCTGAACGCTCGGGTTCGAGAACATCGTGGTCGTGTCGTCGTACTCGATGAGCTTGCCGGGCTTGCCGGTGCCAGCAATGTTGAAGAACGCCGTGCGGTCCGACACCCGCGAGGCCTGCTGCATGTTGTGCGTCACGATCACGATCGTGTACTCCTGCTTCATCTCTTCGATGAGGTCCTCGATGGCCAGCGTCGAGATCGGGTCGAGCGCCGAGCAGGGCTCGTCCATGAGAATCACGTCGGGCTCGACCGCAATGGCGCGCGCGATGCACAGGCGCTGCTGCTGCCCGCCGGAGAGACCGGATCCGGGCCGCGCCAGGCGATCCTTCACCTCGTTCCACAGGTTGGCGCCGCGGAGGGCTTTTTCGGTGAGGTCGTCGGCATCCGTTTTGCTCATGCGACGGTTGTTGAGCTTCACGCCGGCCAGCACGTTGTCCTGAATGGACATGGTCGGAAACGGGTTGGGCCGCTGAAAGACCATGCCCACCTGGCGGCGCACGAGCACCGGGTCAACGCCCGGGCCGTACAGGTTGTTGCCGTCGATGAGCACTTCGCCCTCAACGCGCGCGCCGGGGATGACCTCGTGCATGCGGTTGAGCGTGCGAATGAACGTGCTCTTTCCGCAACCGCTGGGCCCGATGAACGCGGTCACCGTGCGCGGCTCAATGACAATCGAGACACCCTCGACGGCGAGAAAATTGCTGTAATACACGTTGAGGTCGTTGACTTCGATGCGCTTAGACATTTAAGTCCTTTCTAAGAAGAGTTAGCGGCCCAGCTTGGGCGAGAACCAGTGGGCGATGAGGCGGGCGAGACCGTTGAGCAGCATCACGATCAGAATCAGGGTGAGCGCTCCGGCCCAGGCCCGGTCGATGTAGGCCTGCGAGTCGGCGCCCTGGTTGGCGTACTGGGTGTACACGAACACCGGGAGGGTCATCATCCGCTCGCTGAACAGGTCGTAGTTCATGCTCGACGTGAACCCGGCAATGATGAGCAGCGGCGCCGTCTCACCGATCACGCGAGCGATCGACAGCATGACTCCGGTGACGATTCCGGCAATGGATGTCGGCAGCACGACCTTAAGAATGGTCAGCCATTTCGGCACCCCCAGTGCAAAAGCGGCCTCGCGCAGTTCGTTCGGAACGAGCTTGAGCATCTCTTCGCTCGAGCGCACTACCACCGGAATCATCAGCACCGACAGCGCGATCGACCCGCCGAAGCCGAAGCGCACACCTGGGTCGTTGAACAGCAGCGCGAACAGTGCGAACGCAAATAGGCCGGCCACGATCGAGGGGATGCCGGTCATCACATCGACGAAGAAGGTAATCGATCTCGCGAGCCGGCCGCGGCCGTATTCCACCAAGTAGATCGAGGTCAACAGACCGATCGGCACCGAAATCAGTGTCGCCACGCCGGTGACCAGCAGCGTGCCGGTGATCGCGTGCAGCACGCCGCCGCCGGCACCGACCACGTTGCGCTGCGAGGAGGTGAAGAACGTCGGCGTCAAAAACGCGGGCAGCCCGTTCACAACCGTCGTGTAGATGATCGAGATCAGCGGCAGCAGGGCGATCACGAAAGCAGCGGTCACCAGCGCCGTCATCAGCCGGTCTTTAGCCTTGCGCGAGCCCTCGACCAGCCGGGACAGTACGTAGATGGCCACGCAGTAGAGCACGGTGCCGAACACGGCCGTGCCCACAATGTTGAAGCCGTCGACGGCGCCCGAGAGGTAGAGCATGGTGAAGAAGGCGGCCGACACGGCCCAGCTGGCCAGCAGCACCCAGAGCGACGAACGGCGGGGCAGCTTGCCGGCGGTGAGGGAGTTGGTCAGCGGCGCGGCTTCCAAAACGGATGACATCAGTTGGCTCCCGAAAATGCCTTACGGCTGTTGATAATGACCCGGGCCAGCATGTTCACGAGCAGCGTCACGACGAACAGGATGAGGCCGGTCGCGAGCAGAATGTTCACGCCAACGCCGTGCGCCTCGGGAAAGTTCAGCGCGATATTGGCGGCGATCGTGTTGGAGTTCTGCGCGGTCAGCAGTTGAAAGATCACCTCGGGGCTGGGGGAGAGCACCATGGCCACGGCCATGGTCTCGCCGAGGGCTCGGCCGAGGCCGAGCATCGAGGCGGAGATGATGCCCGGCAGGCCGAACGGCAGCACGGCCATGCGAATCATTTCCCAGCGGGTGGCACCGAGGGCCAGAGCGGCTTCCTCGTGCAGCAGCGGCGTCTGCAGAAAAATCTCACGACAGATGGCGGTGATGATGGGCAGAATCATCACGGCGAGCACAATCGAGACGGTGAAGATAGTGCGCCCGGTGCCCGAGACCGGGCCAGCGAAGGGGGTGAACCAGCCGAACCACTCCACGATGGTGGTGTAGAACGGCTGCACGAGCGGGGCCAGTACGCCGATGCCCCAGAGCCCGAACACCACTGAGGGAACGGCGGCGAGCAGGTCTACGAGGTAGCCGAGGCCCTGCGCGAGCTTGCGCGGGGCGAAGTGCGAAATGAACAGGGCGATGCCGATGGCTACCGGCACGGCCATGAGCAGCGCCAGTATGGCCGAGTAGATCGTGCCGAACACGAGCGGGCCTACGTAGGACCAGAAGTTGGTCACGTCTCCGCTGAAATCCTCGGGCGCCGCGACAAACGCGGGCAGGCTTTCGACGAGAAGGAAGATGGCCACGGCGGCGAGCATGGCGAGGATCAGGCTGCCGGAGATCACGGTGGCCGAGGAGAAAATGCGGTCGCCCGGGCGTTGCCTGGCCTTGATGGTCGTGGCGGCAGCGGTGGTCATGCCGGTCTCCTAAGTAGCGTCGTGCTGGTGAAATTATGTGAAACGGGGGTGCCATGCGGCTGGACGCAACTGGCCGTACACCCCAGTCTGCCCGATCCGTCCTCGCAGATGTGCGAGAAAGGACCGGGCAGGTAGGTAAACGTTGTTACTTGACGGTCGCGAGAACCGCGGCGACCTTGGTTTCGAGTTCGCTCGTCAGTGGTGCAACACCGGCGGCTCCCTCAGCAACGGTCTGGCCGGCAGCGCTGGCGATGTACTCGATGTATGCCTTGACGAGCTCACCCTTGGCCGGGTCAGCGTACTCGTTGCAGACGATCGCGTAGCTCACCAGAACCAGCGGGTACTCGGCCGGGTTGGTGGTCTTGCGGTTCAGGTCGAGCGCGAGGTCATCGGCTGCGCGGTCGGGCACGAGGGGCGATCCGGCGACAACCTCGGCCGCAGCCTCGGGGGTGTAAGCCACGAAGTCGGTGCCGACCATGAGCTTGGCGGTGCTGAGCTTGCCGGCCTGCGAAGCGTCGGCGTAGCCGATGGTTCCCACGCCGTTGGTGACGGCGTCAACCACACCGGAGGTGCCCTTAGCACCCTCGCCGGGGAAGGGGAACGTGTCAGAGGCCTTTTCGGTCCACACGTCAGAGGCGGCCTTGCCGAGGTAGTCGGTGAAGTTCTTCGTGGTACCCGAGTCGTCCGAGCGGTGCACGGCGGCGATGGCCGTGGCCGGCAGGGTCGCGTCGGGGTTCAGCTTGGCGATGGCAGCGTCGTCCCAGCTGGTGATCGCGCCGGAGAAAATCTTGGCGAGCGTGTCAGCATCGATGTTGAGGTCGGTGAGGCCGTCGACGTTGAAGATCACGGCGATGGGGGAGATGTAGACCGGCAGGTCAACGGCCTTGCTGTCGGGAGCGCAGGACTTGAAAGTGCCGGCGAGTTCGTCGGCACTCATGTAGGAGTCGCTGCCGGCGAAGTCGGTGCCGCCGGCGATGAATGCTTCGCGTCCGCCGCCCGAGCCGGAGGGCTCGTAGTTGATCGTGACGGCGGGGTTAGCGGTCTGAAAGCCGGCGATCCAGGCCTGCTGGGCGGCATCCATTGAGCTGGCGCCCGCGCCGTTGAGGGTGCCGGTGAGCGTCGAGGCCGACGCTTCGTCGGACGCCGGTGCGGCGCCTTCGTTTGCTGCACAGGACGAGAGTGCGAGGCCTGCGGCAATGGCGATGACCGCGGGACGGCCGAAACGCTTGAAGTTCACGTGTGTTCCCTTTCAGGGTTTTGACAAGACTGTGTTTGCTGATGCAAGCCGGTGCTGGCCCGTGAACGAGGCTAGAGATCTGAAGTAACCGCCGACCATCCTGAAGGTAAACAGAAGGTGAACGAGAGATAACGCTTGCTGCCCTGCGGCTCAGGCAGTCGCGGGGTATGTCTCCACGGCCAGAATGCCCGCGGCCGGGTTCTCCGACGACAGGTGCACGATCGAGAACCCTCCGGTGTCCAAATGCGCCGCGTCCGACAGCACCGCAGACGGCTGCGAGCCCGTCGCCAGCGCGATCTCCCGCAAAATCTCCGGCAGCACCGGCCCGTGGCTGCACAAAACCGCCGTCTTGCGGGCCCGCACCCGCTTGCCGACGACGGTGCGAACATCCGCTTCGCCGGTTTCGAGGGCGTCCTGGCTGATCAGCTCGGATTGCTTGATCGGGATGCCGGTGAACGCAGCCAGCGGAGCCACCGTCGTGACACACCGCGTTGCGGTGCTCGAGAGAATGCGCAGCGGGCGCCAGGCCGTGATCGTGTCGACCAGGCTCGCGGCCTGCTTTACACCGCGCGCGGTCAGCGGGCGACGCGCGTCGGGACCGTCGCCAGTGCGCGGCGCCGCCTTACCGTGGCGCAGCGCGATCAGCGCGAACGTGCGAGTCACGCCAGCGTCGACCAGCGCAGAGAACGTCTCGAGAATCTCCACATCGGCCGGGTAAGTCAGGTAGGTGCGAGCCTTCTTAATGGTGACCCACTCGATGGCAGCGACCTCGCCGTTCGGCACGAACGTCGATTTCGCGATGGCCTCCGGCGTAATTTCGGCGGCCCAGTAGTGCACGATCTTGGTGCGGCCGTCGGGCATATCGTAGTGCGAGACCCCGAGCGGAACACCGAGCGCGACGGCCAGCCCGGTCTCTTCCTCGACCTCGCGCACCGCGGTGCGGGGCAGAGTCTCGCCCGGGTCAACCTTGCCCTTGGGGATGGTCACGTCGCCGTGCACTGTGCGGTGAATGAGCAGCACGTGCATGCGGCCGTCAATCAGGCGCCAGCAGACCGCTCCGGCGGCGTAAACGTCGGTCGATTTCACAGCCACTAGCGACGCCCGGACGGCCGCTTGCGCGCGCTGATCTGCTGCATCAACTTGTTCTGCATGTCGTCCAGGTGTACGCCGTTCTCGTCGACGTCGTGGCGGGTCCACTGGCCGGTTGCGTCGAGCCACCAGCTCGACGTGCGCGGATCCATCGCACGTTCGAACAGCGCATCGATCTCGACCAGATGCTCAGGGTCGACCAGCCGCACGAGAGCTTCGACCCGGCGGTCGAGGTTGCGGTGCATCATGTCGGCGCTACCGATGTACACCTGGGTTCCGCCGAGGCTGTGAAAGCTGAAGATGCGCGAGTGTTCGAGATACCGCCCGAGGATCGACCGCACCCGAATGTTCTCGCTCATACCCACGACGCCCGGCCGCAGGCTGCAGATGCCGCGCACCCAGACATCGACCTGCACGCCGGCCTGACTGGCCCGGTACAGCGCGTCGATGATGTCCTCATCGACCATCGAGTTCACCTTGATCCGGATGCCGCTGGTCTTACCGGCGAGCGCGTTCTCGGTCTCGATCGCGATGTGCTTCAGCAAAGCCTTCCGCAGGTGCAGCGGAGCCACCAGCAACCGCTTGAACTTCTTCTCAATCGCGTAACCCGACAACTCGTTGAACAGACGGGTGAGGTCTTTGCCGACCTGGGCATCCGCTGTCAGCAGTCCGAGATCTTCGTAGATGCGACTGGTCTTGGGGTTGTAGTTTCCGGTGCCGATGTGGCTGTAGTGCCGCAGCACACCCTTCTCGTAGCGCACCACGAGGGCGAGCTTGCAGTGGGTTTTCAGTCCGACCAGGCCGTAGACCACGTGCACGCCGGCCTTTTCGAGCTTGCGCGCCCAGGTGATGTTGGCCTGCTCGTCGAAGCGCGCCTTGATCTCCACCAGCGCGAGCACCTGCTTGCCGCTGTCGGCGGCGGCGATGAGGGCCTCGACGATGGGGCTGTCGCCGCTCGTGCGGTACAGCGTCTGCTTGATGGCGAGCACGTTCGGGTCGGCCGCGGCCTGCTCCAGAAAGGCCTGCACGCTCGTCGCAAAGGACTCGTAGGGGTGGTGCAGCAGCACGTCCTGCTTGGCGACCGCGGCGAAGATGTCCTGCTCGGCGTTGGGCTCGCTCGGCAACAGTTGCGCCGCCGTGGTCGGCACGTGCTTGGCGAAGTGCAGGTCGGGCCGGTCGATGCGCAGGTCGAACAGGCCGCCGAGGTCGAGCGGCGCGGGCAGGTGGTAGACCTCCTGCTCGGTCACGTCGAGCTCGCGCACGAGCAGGCCGAGGGTGACCTCGTCCATGTCCTCGGTGATCTCGAGCCGAATGGGCGGGCCGAACCGGCGACGCAGCAGCTCCTTCTCGAGCGCCTTGATCAGGTTCTCGGTTTCGTCTTCGTCGATCTCGACGTCTTCGTTGCGGGTGACCCGAAACACGTGGTGCTCGAGAATCTCCATGCCCGGGAACAGATCGCCGAGCTGGTTGGCGATCAGGTCTTCCAGGGCGATATAGCGGATGCGGTCAACCGACTCCCGGCGGTCGACCCGCACGAAGCGTGGCAGCATGGGTGGCACCTTGAGCCGGGCGAACTCCTGCTTGCCGGTCTTGGAGTTGCGCACCCGCACTGCCAGGTTGAGCGACAGGCCCGAAATATAAGGAAATGGATGCGCCGGATCAACCGCGAGAGGCATCAGCACCGGAAAAATCTGGTTAGAAAAATAGGTACGGAGCGAACGACGATCGGAGTCATCGAGGCTCTGCCAGTCGACGACTTCAATCCCGGCCTCGGCGAGGGCGGGGCGCACGAGGTTCTGGAAGGCCAGTGCGTGGCGATCCTGCAGGGCGTGGGCGGCGGCCGAGATGTCACTGAGCACGTCCTGGGCGGCGCGACCCACGTTGGTCGGCACCGCCAGCCCGGTGAGGATGCGGCGCTTCAGGCCGGCGACGCGCACCATGAAGAACTCATCAAGGTTGTTGGCGAAGATGGCGAGAAAGTTGGTGCGCTCCAGTACCGGCAGGCTCTCATCTTCGGCCAGTTCCAGAACCCGCTGGTTGAAGGCGAGCCAGCTCAGCTCGCGGTCGAGGTAGCGATCGTCGGGCAGCGCGGGGTCGACTTTTTCGATGAGTGGGTCAAAGTCGTCATCGAAGTCTGTGAGTCCCGAGTCTGCTTGGGTGATTTCGCCGTCCATCTGACCATCCTGACACCGTTGGTCGCGCCGTCGCGACGAACCGGGTGAACGTCACGCGAAATTATGCCGGGGCCGTTGACTTTGCGGGGTGTCGGGTGCCTGGCGTTACGTCGCGCGGCGTCAGTCGGTGGTGACTCAGCCGGCGAGGCGGCGGTACTGCACGTCGACCGTGTGGTCGGTGAAGCCGAGCGCCCGATACAGGTGCACCGGGCCGAGGCTGTCGGCCTCGACGTAGAGCGCGGCGGTCGTGCAACCGGCGTCAGCCAGGCGCTGCAGGCCGGCCTGCATGAGCACCCGGCCGAGCCCGCGGCCAGCGGCATCCGGATGCACCCCCACCACGTAAATTTCGCCGATCGCCCCGTCAACCTTGAGCCAGTTGTAGCCGATCATGCGGCCGTCGGCGTCGCGCAGAACCAGAAAGTCGTCGGCATCGAACCAGTCCTCGGCCTGCCGCGCGGCCAGGTCGGCCTCGGTGATCGCGCCCTGCTCCGGGTGGCTCGTGAACACCAACGCGTTGAGCGCGACCCATTCGGAGTCGTCGACTCCCACCCGAAATCCCGAAATACTCGCATCGCCCAAAACGGATGCCCCCGCCCCGCTCGCCGGCGCAGCCTCAGCTTCGCCCGCCACCTCGGCTTCCGGCGCGGCGTCAGATGCGCCTGCGCCGGCTTCAGGCGCGGCGTCAGCCGAAAAGAGTGGCTTGCGCAATTCCAGCAGTGTGCGGGCGGCGACGAACCGCAGTTCGATCGCGAGGGCGCGAGCAGCCGGATGATCGCCGTGCGACCAGGCGGTCAGCCCGTTGGGCTCGGTCGCTGCGAGTTCGCGAAAGGCCGTTCGGCCAAACCCGCGTCGCCGATATTCCGGGCTGATCACCAGGTCAATCTCCCCGCGTCCGCCCAGCGCTGCTCCCACGACGATCGTCGCCGCGGCGCCGACGCGACCGTCTCCGCTGGTCGAGCCCGTCGAGGCCGGCAATCCGGGTACGTGACCTGTCTCGAATTCGCGGCCGTCGCCGCTCTCCGAGACCTCGTCTCCGAGAGCGTCGCTGGTCGAGCCCGTCGAGGCCGCCATACCGGGCACCTGACCTGTCTCGAATTCGCGGCCGGCAACGCGCACCAAATAGGCGGTCCGAAGACCAGCCTGCAGGTCATACAGCGCCTGTTCGTTGAACGGCGCGTACCCGTCGAAGGCAAGCGCCTCCGCGGCGACCCGGCGAAAGGTAGCCAGGCCAGCGGCATCCGCTGTACTAAGCGCGAACAGAATTTGGAACCCGCTCATCGTTCTCTTCGTGCACGTTGAACCGGTAGCCGACGTTGCGCACGGTGCCGATGAGCGACTCCTGGTCGCCGAGCTTGGCGCGCAGGCGCCGCACGTGCACGTCGACCGTGCGGGTGCCGCCGAAATAGTCGTAGCCCCAGACCTCGCTCAGCAGCTGTTCGCGGGTGAACACCCGTGACGGATGCGCCGCTAGAAACCGCAGCAGCTCGAACTCCTTATAGGTGAGGTCGAGCGGTTTGCCGTGCACCTTTGCCGAATAGCTCGCCTCGTCGATGACGACGCCGGCGGCGCGAATCGTGTTCGACGGCGAGGTTTGGGCGAGGCGGCCTGCGGTCAGGCGGATGCGGGCATCCGCTTCGGCCGGGCCGGCCGTGTCGAGGATGACGTCGTCGACGCCCCAATCGGGGCTGACGGCGGCGAGGCCGCCCTCGGTGATCACGAGCAGCAGGGGAGTGGAGCTGCCCATCGTGCGCAGTATCTGGCAGAGCGACTTGGCCGCGGCCAGATTGGTGCGGGCGTCGACCAGAATGAGGTCAGAGTCGGGCGCGTTGATGAGCTGGTCCGCTTGGGCGGGAATCAGCCGTGTGCTGTGCGACAGCAACGCCAGGGCGGGGAGTACATCATTGTTGGCCGCCGAGGTCAGGATCAACAACTGCGCCACTCGCGCCCTCCAAGTATCTCGAATTTCATACTAGCGTGCCATGGAACGCGGGCGGTCGGGCACAATAGAGACGTGAGCTGGCACTGGAAAACGATCGCGACCGTGTGGGTATTGGCGATTGTGGGCGCTGTGCTCACCGCGATTCTCGCCACGCCCGCCTCAGCGATCGGCTGGATCGGCCTCACCCTCGCACTCTGCACACTCGTCACGCTGGGCCTGCAGATCGCCACCGGCACCAAAGAGGGCTACGTCAAACGGGTCACCACGAGCATCACCGGGGCCATCGTCATTCTCGTGGTGGCGACAATCGTCGTCTCGCTCTGATGCGCTCCCACTAGACTCGCAGCATGGATCTGTTAGCGCTAGAACTTTTCTTCCTGGGCCTCCTGGGGCTCGCCAGCTTGTCGATCGCCTGGGTGTCCGGCATGGTTGTTTACAAGCTGTACCGGGGGCAGCGGTAAGTACGTATGTTTGACCTTCCGGTCGGTTTGCCGTCCGAACTTGTTCCGCTCTCCTGGTTGATCGGAGTCTGGGAAGGCTCCGGCGTGCTCGAATACAAAATCGGCGAGGAGTCGGTCAGCCGCACCTTCGGCCACCGCATCAGCTTCAGCCATGACGGCCTGCCGCACCTGAACTACAGCTCCTACACCTGGCTCGAGCCCGTTTCTTCGCAAGCGGATGCCGCCGCTCGCGCCGCCGCGTCTGTAACGGAGGCCGCAGTGCTCGGCACGGACACCGCCCGCTCTGAAACGGATGCCGCCGCATCCGCTGGAACGCACGCGTCCTCCGAACCGGACGCTATCTCCCGCGCCACGGATGCGTCGCGCGAGGGAACGCCCGCCGCCGCCTCGTCTGAAACGCCCGCGTCCTCCGAAGCGGGCGCGGCGGCATCCGCTGAAACGCGCGCCGTGAACTTGCCGCCCGAGCTGATGTCGGACGAAAGAACCCCGCTGGTCACCGAAACCGGATACTGGCGGCTCAGTCGCCATCAGGGCGACGGCGACCCCGGACCCGGCATGCTACCCGGCACCGGGGAACGTCCATTCACCTCGGCTGCGGCCGTGGAAACGTTGCGCAACCGTGACGGTGGCTTCGACATCGAGGTCACCCTCGTGCACCCCGGCGGCGTCGCAGAGCTCTACCTCGGGCAGGTCAAGGGTCCGCGCATCGACCTCGCAACGGATGCCGTGCTCCGCACCGCGGGCGCCAAACCCTACGCGGCCGCCACCCGCCTGTACGGACTCGTCGACAATCACCTGCTCTGGGCCTGGGACATCGCCGCCCTCGGCCAGGACCTCCGCACCCACGCCTCCGGCCGCCTGGCTCGCGTCCAGTAGCCCTCCCCTTTGTGGACGGGACCAGGCCCCGTCCACGGGCCCAGTTTATAAACTGGGCCCAGGGTCATAAGGTGGGCCCGTTCGCCCGAGCAGTCGCCCCACCCCGAATAAATCGCGCACCCGTACTGTTGATACGGATGGAACCCCCAGCCGCCGTCAACCCGGCCGGCAGAATTGAGCGACATGACAGACCCGGTAACAACCGTCTCCCCGCTGCTGACCCTGCCCGGTGCGGTGCAGTCCGAAGGAATCGACGCCGGCGTCGCCGCCCACTATGGCAACCCCATGATCGAGCAGCGCACCCTCGCTGCCGGCCGCGCCATCGTCGACCTCTCGCACCGCGGCGTGCTCTCCGTCGCCGGCCCCGACCGCCTCACCTGGCTCAACTCGATCGCCAGCCAGGAGCTGAAAGCCCTGAAACCCGGCGAATCCACCGAGATGCTGCTGCTCGACCCCAACGGACGCCTCGAATTCGCCATCCGCGTGCTCGACGACGGCGTCGAAACCTGGCTCCTCCTCGAAGCCGCCGAACTGCCCGCCCTGCACACCTTCCTCGACCGCATGAAGTTCATGCTGCGCGTTCAGGTCGTCGACCACACCCTCGCCTACGCCACCGTCGGCGCCATGACGGATGCCCCCGCCACCGTCGGCCTCGCCGCCGCCGCACCCAACGACGTGCCCCTGACCTGGCTGGACCCCTGGGCCTCCGTCACCCGCGGCGGCCACCAGTACGCCGAGACCCCCGTACATCCCGGAACCCTCTGGACCTACACCGAAACCCTCGTACCGCGCGCGAGCCTGCCGGCCCTGCGCGATGCCCTAGCCGCCGGCACCCTGACGGTAACGCCCGCCCTCGCCGCCGCGCCCGCCGAAACACCCGCGCTCGGCACGCCCGACTCCCGCACCGCGCCCGCCCGCGAGACCGACGCTTCAGCATCCGCGTCACCAGTGAAACCCGCCGGACTCCTCGCCCTCGAAGCCCTACGCATCGCCGCCTGGCGCCCGCGCCGGGCCCGCGAGGTCGATGAGAAGAGCATCCCACACGAGCTGGACTGGCTGCGTACCGCCGTGCACCTGAGCAAGGGCTGCTACCGCGGGCAAGAGACCGTGGCGAAGGTGCACAACCTCGGCCACCCGCCCCGCCGCCTCGTCATGCTGCACCTCGACGGCTCAGAGGGAGTGCTTCCCGCCCCGGGCGACCCCGTGCAGGCCGATCGCGTCCGGCCCGAGCAAGAAGCCGAGCGGGTCACCGTCGGCGCCATAACTTCGAGCGCGATCCACTACGAGCTCGGCCCGATCGCCCTCGCCGTGATCAAGCGCACCATTCCGGCCGCGTCGACGCTGTACGTCGAGTCCGAGGGAATCAGCATCTCGGCCGCCCAGGAAATCATCGTGCCGCAGTCCGCCGGATCCGTCGCCGACATCCCGCGCCTGCCCCGCCTCGGAGTGCGCACCGCGCACTAGCCCGCGGTCGCCTCAAATTCAGGCTACGGACTATATTTTCGCGGCCTCGGCTAGAGCTTGGCGCAGAGGGGTATCGGCGGCACCGTTCAAAACTGCGGAGATTCTCGTTCGCAGCCCCTGATGAAACATGGCAGATTGGGCCTGATCCCTCCGAAATCTCCGCAGTTTTGTCAGCCACCACGACAAGGGTGCTGCCGTGCGCGCAATCACGCGGGTGGCGGCATCCGTTGTGGCCGCACGTACTGCTGCAGCCAACGCCTGCCCGCACGAACACCGACCGCCCTCGATAGAGTGGGCACATGTCTGCCCCCTACACACTCGTCCTCCTCCGTCACGGCCAAAGCACCTGGAACCAGCAGAACCTGTTCACCGGCTGGGTGGACGTTCGCCTCAGCGAGCAAGGCGCCACCGAGGCCGCGCGCGCCGGCGTGCTGCTGAAGGACGCCGGCTTGCTGCCCGACGTGCTGCACACCAGCCTGCTGTCCCGCGCCATCCAGACCGCGAACCTCGCGCTCGAGGAAGCCGACCGCATGTGGATCCCCGTGAAGCGCTCCTGGCGCCTCAACGAACGCCACTACGGCGGGCTGCAGGGCCTCGACAAGGCCGCCACCCAGGCCAAGTTCGGCCAGGACCAGTTCATGCTGTGGCGCCGTTCCTACGACACCCCGCCGCCCGTGCTCGACGACTCCAGCGAATTCTCGCAGGCGCACGACGCCCGCTACGCCGGCCTCGGCCCCGACCTGCCCCGCACCGAATGCCTCAAAGACGTCGTCGAGCGGATGCTGCCCTACTGGCAGTCCGACATCGTTCCCGACCTGCAGGCGGGCAAGACCGTGCTGGTCACCGCGCACGGCAACTCGCTGCGGGCCCTGGTCAAGCACCTCGATGGAATCAGTGACGCGGACATCGCCGAGCTGAACATTCCCACCGGAATCCCGCTCGTCTACCAGCTCGGCGAAGACCTCATGCCGCTGGCGCCGGGGCAGTACCTCGACCCCGAGGCCGCAGCCGCCGGAGCGGCCGCAGTAGCAGCCCAAGGCAACAAGAAGTAGCCAGCATAGAAGGCCCCGGAGTAGAACCTCCGGGGCCTTTTGTGTGCCCGCAGGTCATGAGCGCGCCCGAAACTGGTGCGAGCTACGACCGTTACCGTAGCGGCCACCGATATCGAGCGCGGTCATGCGTGCCGCGCCGCCAGGGCGCGGGCACCCATATCGCGCGCCCTCACCCGTGCCGCAACCGGGCGAGAGCATCCGTTTCACGCGAAAGGCCCCGCGAACGGATGCTCCGGGGCCTCTCTCGTGCCAGAAATCAGACGTTGTCGTCCTGGTGCCAGGCCCCGGTGCCGAGGTACTGCACCTTCTTGGCGATGGACACCGCGTGGTCCGCGAAACGTTCGTGGTATCGGCTGGCCAGGGTCGCGTCGACGGTGTCGGCCGCGAGTCCCTTCCAGGTCTCGCCGAGCACGGCGTCGAACACGCTCAGGTGCAGGGCGTCGACCTTGTCATCCTCGTTGCGGATGGTGTCGGCGAGGTGCAGGTCCTGGTGGGTGAGCAGCTCGGTGAGCATGTTCGCGATGACCACGTCGAGGGCGCCCATCTCGGCGAAGGTGCTGCGCAGCCCCTTGGGGATGACCTTGTCGGGAAAACGGTACCGGGCCAGCTGGGCGATGTGGGTGGCGAGGTCGCCCATCCGCTCGAGGGAGGCGCTGATGCGCAAGGCGCTGACCACGATGCGCAGGTCGCGGGCGACCGGCTGCTGGCGCGCGAGAATGGTGATGGCGAGCTCGTCAAGCTCGACCGTGAGCTCGTCGATCTTCTCGTCTTCGGTGATGGCCTCTTCGGCCAAACCCACGTCGCTTTCGTTGAAAGCGCGAGTGGCCTTGTCCATGGAGATCGCGACGAGGCGCGAAATTTCCACGAGTCGCTGCTGAACTTCGGCGAGTTCTTGTTGAAATACATCGCGCATGGGGGTGTTCCTTCCTTGCCGCGCGAACACGCACGATCGGGTTTATGATGCCGAATTCAGGTTAACGGCAGGTGCCGCAGACTTGAACACTTTCTAAAGTACAGGCTCCCGCACACCCACGCTGCGAACGACGGCCGAAGACTGTCAGTAATCTGTAGAGATGGAATCGACGTGGCTGGTGTTGCTGTCGCTGGCACTCGGACTCGGTGTTGGCGCCGGGTTCGTGTCGCTCGTGCACGTCGCCGAGCGTCACGGTCGCCGCGCCTCTGAGGTAGTGAACCCAGCGGTACCGGACGGTATCGATCAGGTGCTCGACGCCCTCGAGACCGCCGGGGTCGTTCTCGACCCGTCGAACAACGTGATCAAGACCAGCCCGGGCGCCCTCACCCTCGGCCTGGTCTGGAACCAGCAGCTCGTGCACCCCGAACTGCTCGAACTGGCCCGCCGGGTACGGCTGACCGGCGAGCCGATCAGTGAAGACCTCGTGCTCTCCCGCGGCCCGTTCGGCGACGCGAGCATGCGCTTTCGGGTGCGCTTGGCCCGACTCGGCACACGCTACGTGCTGCTTCTGGCCGAGGACCGCACCGAAGCGTTTCGCCTCGACGAGGTGCGCCGCGACTTCGTGGCCAACATCAGCCACGAGCTGAAAACCCCCATCGCCTCCGTCGGGCTGCTCGCCGAGGCGCTCGACAAGGCAGCGGATGAACCGGAGCAGGTTCGCCGGTTCGCCAACCGGTTAACGACAGAGTCGGCCAGGCTCGGCCGCCTCACCCAGGAGATCATCGAACTCTCCAGGCTGCAGGCGCAGGACGCCCTCGCCGAACCGGAGATTCTCAAGGTCGACGACATCGTCGCCGCCGCGGTCGACCAAAGCCGGGTGGTCGCCGAGGCCGAGCGCATCACGATCGTCATCGGCAAGAAGTCCGGCGCCCTGGTCTTCGGTGATGAGGCCCTGCTCACCGTGGCCGTGCACAATCTGGTCGCGAACGCGGTGAACTATTCGCTCGAGGGGTCCCGGGTGGGCGTCGGCGTGCGCTTGCAGAAGGGCATCGTCGAGATCACCGTGACCGACCAGGGCGTCGGAATTGCCGAGGCCGACCTCGATCGGGTGTTTGAACGCTTTTTCCGAGTCGACCAGGCCCGGTCCCGGCACACCGGCGGTACCGGCCTCGGCCTGTCCATCGTCAAGCACGTCGTGCAGAACCACGGCGGCGACATTCGAGTCTGGTCGCAGCCCGGCAGCGGATCCACCTTCACCATTCGCCTTCCAGAGGCGGCGAAGCCCGTCGACACTATCCAACCGAAACGAGCCGTCCGTGCGGCGGCAGGAGACACACTATGACCCGCATCCTCTTGGTTGAAGACGAGAGCGCACTGAGCGAGCCGCTCAGCTTTCTGCTCGAGCGTGAGGGCTACGAGGTCGTCGTAGCCGAAGACGGCCCGAGCGCGATCAGCGAGTTCGACCAGAACGGCACCGACCTGATTCTGCTCGACCTGATGCTGCCCGGCATTCCGGGTACCGAGGTGTGCCGGGAGATTCGTACCCGGTCGACCGTGCCGATCATCATGCTCACGGCGAAGGATTCCGAAATTGACATCGTCGTCGGGCTCGAGCTCGGCGCCGACGATTATGTCACGAAGCCGTATTCCACCCGCGAACTGGTCGCCCGCATTCGCGCGGTGCTGCGACGGCACGAAGACCAGAGCACGGCCGATGTGGACACCATGCTCACGGCCGGCACGGTGCGCATGGACGTGGAGCGGCACGCCGTCACCGTCTCCGGCGAGCTCGTCAACATGCCGTTGAAGGAATTCGAACTGCTCGAATTTCTGCTGCGCAACGCCGGCCGGGTGCTTACCCGCGGCCAGCTCATCGATCGGGTCTGGGGCACCGACTACTTCGGTGACACCAAGACGCTCGACGTGCACATCAAACGCATCCGCTCGCGCATCGAAACTGCCCCCTCCGAACCGGTCATGCTCGTCACCGTTCGCGGGCTGGGCTACCGGTTCGAAGCGTAGCCCGGATACAGCTCAGGCCGCCGACCCGCAGGGGGGCGACGGCCTGAGCCAGAAGAACGTTACGCGGCGGGCGTGGCCGTCGGTGTTGGTGTTTCGGTGGGAGTCTCGGTCGGTGCGAGCGTGGGCATCAGGGTCGAATACTCGCCCTGGGTGCCAGAGAGAACGGGCAGCAGCAGTTCGATGCCGGTCTCTTCGCCGTACTGGAAGAACACCGGAAACAGCGAGCCGGGCTGGCTGTCCATGTTCTCCAGCACCACCGAGGGGGCGCCGTCGGTGCCGAACGTCACGGTGGTGTTCGCCTCGACTGGAATGTCCTGCGACACCGTGCCGGTGCTGGACTTGTACTGCACGAGCACCTGCTGCAGGGTGTCCGTCGGATTGACAACGGAGACGATGAGGTTGGCCAGTTCTCCGTCGGCGGAGACCAGCAGGGCGTTGCGAACGTGGATTTCGCCGACGTCTCCGCTCACGCCGTCACTCGCGTTGTACTTAATCGAGGTGGCCTGCGGTGCGAAAAATCCGCACGCGCTCGTGCCCAACAGAATGCCAGCCGCCAAGACGACGGATGCAGCGATGCGCGCTCTCACAAGACCTCCACTTACTGAAAAGCAGCGCGCGACAGTGGCCGACGCTGCAAAATTCTCTTTGTCACTAGCTTAGCGGCGTGTGTGAGCGCACGATTGTCGGCCGGTGCCTCGCGGGGGCGCGCGTACTGTAGCACCTCGAAGCTGTGGTATCTTAGTAGTTGCTGAAGGGATCACATCCATGCTGTTTCAGGTTGGCGAAACCGTCGTATATCCCCACCATGGTGCCGCGATGATCACCGAGGTGAAGACCCGCATCATCAAGGGTGAAGAGAAGCTGTACCTCAAGCTGAATGTCACCCAGGGCGATCTCACCATCGAAGTTCCCGCCGAAAACGTCGACCTCGTCGGCGTTCGCGATGTGATCGGCCAAGACGGCCTCGACAAGGTGTTCGAAGTGCTGCGCGCACCGTTCACCGAAGAGCCCACCAATTGGTCCCGCCGGTACAAGGCCAATCTCGAAAAGCTGGCCAGCGGCGATGTGATCAAGGTGTCAGAGGTCGTGCGCGACCTGTGGCGCCGCGACCAGGACCGCGGACTGTCGGCCGGCGAGAAGCGCATGCTGGCCAAGGCTCGCCAAATCCTGATCAGCGAGCTGGCCCTGGCCGAAAAGACCGACGAAGAGAAAGCGTCCACCGTTCTCGATGAGGTCCTTGCTTCCTGACTATTCTTTCGTGAGGGGCGGCGCCGTGAGGCGCCGCCTTTTGCATGTTCCCTCGCACTTCACCAGATAGATACCCTCCAGATATGACTGTTTCCACCGATTCGCCGGCAGAGCCCCTCCGTGGCGCTCGACCCGAACCCGCCTCCGCTGTCGCCGCGACGCCCACGGTCGCGGTCATTGTGGTCGCTGCCGGCAGTGGAACCCGCCTCGGCCACGCCGAAGCCAAAGCATTCGTGCTGCTGCATCTGCGCCCGCTGCTCGACCATGCCTTAGATTCCATTTTCGGCATGAACGAGCCGGTGCAGATCATCGTGGTCGCCCCCGTCGATCGGGTAGCGGATGCCCGCGCCATCGCCGTCCGCGCCGTCGCCCGCCACGAGGCGCCCACCGGGTCCGTGACCGTGGTCGCCGGGGGACGCACCCGTCAGGACTCCGTGGACCAGGGCATGAACGCCCTGCTGCCAAGCGTCGACGTGGTGCTCGTACACGACGCCGCCCGCGCACTCACCCCCGCCGCACTGTGCGACGAGGTCGTCGCCGCTGTGCGCGCCACCGGGCACGGCGTCATTCCGGGCCTGCCCGTGGTCGACACCATCAAGCGTGTCGCCGAATCCGGTGCCATTCTTGGAACCGTCGATCGGTCGGAACTTTCCGCAGTGCAGACCCCGCAAGGGTTTCCCCGCGCCATGCTCGAGGCCGCCCGCGCCTGGGCCGTGCAGAACGGCCGGTTCGAAGCGCTCACCGACGACGCAGCGCTCGTGGCCGACGCCGGGAATCCGGTGAACGTGATCGGGGGGCATCCGCTGGCCTTCAAGATCACGACGCCCGAAGACCTCGAGCGAGCCGATCTGATTCTGCAGGCTGCCGCCCCGCAGCCCACACTGCTTCCGCGAATCGGCACCGGCCTCGACGTGCACGCCTTCGCGGCCGACGACACGACGGAACTCTGGCTGGCCGGACTATATTGGCCGGGGGAGAGCGGACTCAGCGGACACAGCGACGGCGATGTCGCGGCCCACGCCATCTGCGATGCCCTTCTCGGAGCCGCCGGACTCGGCGACATTGGCAGCGTATTCGGCACGGCCGATCCGCGCTTCAGCGGTGCCCACGGCCACGTTTTTCTCGAGGAAACCGTGCGCCTGGTTGCGGCCGCCGGCTACCGGGTCGGCAACGTTTCGGTGCAGATCATCGGCAACCGCCCCAAGTTCTCACCGCGTCGGGCCGACGCCGAAACGCGACTCTCCGGCATCCTCTCTGCACCGGTCAATATCGCCGCGACCACCACGGATGCGCTCGGCTTCACCG
This sequence comes from Cryobacterium sp. TMT1-66-1, assembly GCF_004403435.1. Lineage (NCBI taxonomy): Bacteria > Bacillati > Actinomycetota > Actinomycetes > Micrococcales > Microbacteriaceae > Cryobacterium > Cryobacterium sp. TMT1-66-1. The sequence goes on along the minus strand of NZ_SOGP01000019.1, from coordinate 1,799 downwards.
GACGCGGGGAAGGTATCGCCGCGACGGCGACCGCGCTGCTCTACGCTGCCCCCGAGCCGGGTCAGACCCCTGACCTAAACTGGGAGGCGTGACCATGCAACTGTACGATTCGAAGGCGCAAGCCTTGCGCGACTTTGTCCCCCTCCAAGCGGGCCAGGTCTCGATGTACGTGTGTGGCCCCACCGTGCAATCCAGCCCGCACATCGGTCATCTGCGCAGCGCCTTGGTCTACGACCAGTTGCGTCGCTGGCTCAGCTACCGCGGCATGAATGTCACCTTCGTGCGCAACGTCACCGACATCGACGACAAGATCCTGATCAACGCGAAGGGCTCGAGCGAGCAGTGGTGGGCGCTCGCGTACCGCTACGAACTCGAGTTCACCGCCGGCTACCAGCGCCTCGGCATTCTCGCCCCCACCTACGAGCCTCGCGCGACGGCGAGCATCACCGAGATGCAGACCCTCATATCCACCCTGATCGAGCGCGGCCACGCGTATGCTGCCCCCGACGCGTCCGGCGACGTCTACTTCGACAGTGCCAGCTGGGCGGCCTATGGCGCGCTCACGCACCAGTCGCCCGGCAATATGGAAGCGGCAGCGGATCCCTCCCCGCGCGCCAAGCGCGACCCCCGCGACTTCGCCCTGTGGAAGGGCTCCAAGGTCGGCGAACCCGACTCCGCAGCCTGGTCGTCGCCGTGGGGCCACGGGCGTCCGGGCTGGCACATCGAGTGCTCGGCCATGGCCGCGCGCTACCTCGGCGACCACTTCGACATTCACGGCGGCGGACTGGATCTGCGGTTTCCGCACCACGAGAACGAACTGGCCCAATCGAACGCGGCCGGCAGCGACTTCGCGAACTACTGGGTGCACAACGGTCTGGTCAACGTGAACGGGCAGAAGATGAGCAAGTCGCTCGGCAACTCGGTGTTCGCGGCCGAACTGCTCGATCAGGCCCGCGCCATCGTCGTGCGCTACTTTCTGGGCGCTGCCCACTACCGATCCACCATCGACTACAACGAGGGCTCGCTGGCCGAGGCCGAAGCCGCCCTCGAACGGGTCGAAAGTTTTCTCGACCGCGCCGATCGTCGGCTGGCCGGAACCCGGTTCGCCGGCACCGGCGTCGAGGTCGTGCCCGATGATTTCGCCGCGGCGATGGACGACGACCTCGCCGTTCCGCAAGCGCTCGGCGTGCTGCACGACACCGTGCGCGCCGGTAACGCCGCGCTGGATGCCGAAGACCTTCACGCTGCGGCATCCGCTCGCAGTGAAGTACTCGCGATGAGCGAAGTGCTGGGAATCAACCCTTTGTCGCCCGGCTGGGCCGTGGCAACAGACGAACCGGCCATGGTGGCCCTGAGCGCGTTGGTCGAGCGACTGCTCGGCGACCGCAACGACGCCCGCGAAAACCGCGACTATGCGGCCGCAGACCGAATCCGGGACGAACTCGTCGCCGCCGGAATTACCATCGAAGACACCCCGTCGGGTGCCCATTGGAGCTTTGACTGATGAAGAATCTTGACCGCAAATCGCGCACTGGATCGGTGCGCAAGGGCAGCCGCGGAGCCCAGGTCGGCTCCGGCGGCCAGGGCCGTCAGGCGCTCGAGGGCAAAAAGCCCACCCCCAAGGCCGAAGACCGTCCGTACCACCCCGCCGGTAAGCGTAAAGCGGCCGCCGAGCGGTTTACTGCGGCCGGTGGCTTCAACTCGCGCCCCGCAGCGGATGCCTCCGCCAACCGTGGCGGCTCGCGCGGCGGCACCCCGGCTCGCGGCAGCGCCCCCCGCGGTGGCGCCCGCGGCGCCTC
>NZ_SOGP01000003.1:0-2525 GCF_004403435.1 Cryobacterium sp. TMT1-66-1 | reverse complement strand
GCGCTCGGCCGACTCAAGCTGGTTCGCGTTGACTAGAGCCCGGACCACTCTCACACACCAGCAGAGGAACTGATCCATGTCCCTGTAGCTCAGTCCTGGCACTTCCCCCAAGAGATCCACCACCGCATCGACCATTCCTGCGCTATCGGCCGCAGCCCAGTCATTCACGTCGGACTGCGAAGCCCTCGGGAGCGCACGGATCGCGCGCGGGTGTTCCCCCGCCTGCCTGGTATACGCGCTCACTTCCACCCACTCTCCTCGCTGGGTCAACGCCTCGAACGTACCGACGAACGGCTGTGTCGCCACGGTGAAGGCCTTCACAAAGTCGTCCAAGTTCGCAAACCGGTCCGGTCCATGTGGCCTCGTTGCCCTGCGGATAGCAGCGCCAAGACGAGGGTCCAGAGGCATAGTTACATGTCCGTACGCAGGCGGCTGCCCGGTCAGCAGCCAGGATGCGATTGCCCCGAGGCTGTAAACGTCTGCGGTGATCGTCGCGTCGTGGGCATCGCTGTATTGCTCCGGCGCCGCCCACCCGGTGCTCCCCGTCAAACCTCCGGCGTGAGTCAGTTTGGATGTTGTTAGGCCTAAAGGATTACGCACGATACCAAAGTCGGCGACGACCCATCGGGCGTCCTCACCGTCGAGCCACAAAATATTGTGCGGCTTCAGGTCGCGGTGCACCTGGTCTTGAGCATGAAGAGGTCTGAGTCCTCCGGCAACAGCGTCGAGAATTTCGACACAGTCTTGTACCGAGCAGGGTACTTTTGTCTCGAACAGCGAATGCGATGCGTGCGGCATGGCCTACCAGCCGCGCGAAGCGTCGTAGTCGAGAACCGGCATCACGTGCCTGTTCGCATTCGCAACCATGGCTAAGAGCTCGCGCTCAAAACGCTTCTGCACCTGGGGCACATCGGCGGCGATCTTCAGCACAACCACTTGGCTAGAGGTGTTCTGTGAAGTCCAGACCTGAGCTAACGGCGTTTTGCTGATTCTCTCCCTCAGGTCGTATCCATCAGGTATTGCCACGAAGTTCCCTCACTGTTTTCTACTCTTTGATGTCGGACGTATCTCTCCGACAATCGATGGCACTGTCGGTTCCTTGAGGCTAGCGGACCATTGCTGACGACCGCCGGGTCAGTTGGAGCGTCCGGTGAGGGTTCCCTCGCGAACCCTGGACGCGATCAGCAGCCGCTCCCCCACGTCGTGCAAGACGAGTGCCGGGAACCGGCTACTGCACGCCCGACGCGGACCTACCGGGCATCACCGCCGGTTCGATCCACGGAACGAATCACTATGCTTGGCCGATGATGTCGGTCGTGGAGTTCCGGGTCACCTTTGAATGCGCAGAACCGCGACGCGTCGCCAAGTTCTGGTGCCATGTGCTTGGGTACGTCCACCGAAGGTAGCGAGTCAAACAGTTGGAGCCCACATGTTTTTCAGCCGAACCCAGAGCCAGCCTCCAAAGGTACAGGGCCAGACGCAGGGGCGAACGTTGGTCGTTCGCTTTACGAAGGCACAGTACAAGGCACTGTTTGATATGTGGTACCTTAAACGCGACGATCGCGCACTTTCGGAAGTGTGGAGCAAGATAAATCTCGCAAACTACGACGCCCGAGAACATGAGTTCTCCGCTTGGGGCATCGCCTCGAGGAATGAGCTCAAAGACACCACAGCATGCATGACCTGCGGGCTTGCGTGGCGTCTGCACGATTGGCCCCACCCGGCTTCGGCAATCGAGGGACAGGAAACTGCTTATGCGATGGTTTTCAACCTCTCCGAAACTCAGTACGCCACGCTCTCCGAGGTTTTGAAACGCGCGGTCTCGGACGCCCCCGGTGCCCTCGAGGAGGCGTGGAGGACTACGTCTCGCGCGCACTCCGCTGCGCCCGTTCACCTTTACGGTACAAACGAAGTGGACTCGCAGGCCGACTTCAAATTTCAGGCGCAAATAACATGCATAGTTTGCGGTCTCTCCTGGAGCCGGCACACGCACTAACGCATTGCTCCGAGGCGACAGGCTGCGAAGACTGAGGAGGTCCCGTCGTGATCGCGTACCCGACCCGACACGAGCCCGACCTCTGGGATCCTGTACCCGAGGAGAATAACTTCCGATTCGCCCTCGGCCAAANCCCCCCCCCCCCCCCCCCCCCTTATCGCGATCTGCATGAATCCTTCCCACGCGAGGAAGAGGGAGGCGGACAAGACCGTAAGGAGGCTCATTGAGGCGAGCCAGCAGCGCCGTTATGCAGGGTGGGTGATGCTGAACCTGTGTATCCAGAGCGATCGCCTAAGCCGAGCGCTGTGTCGGTCTTCGACGCTAGTCTGTCTGCGGAAAGCCGTGCCGCGATTGAGCGGGTACTCGCGAAGCATGGGGCGCCCGAGGTCTTGGATTCCATTAGTCGTTGCAACACCGCGCTGATTAAGTACTGATTAGTAGATCACGGAATCGCTCTGCCGGGGTGTCCCAGCCGAGCGTTTTGCGGGGTCGGCCGTTCAGTTCCTGCGCGACCCGTTCCAGATCCTCG